>VEQC01000027.1 GCA_018883455.1 Limnohabitans sp.
GCTGAGCTTCACGCGCGCCAAGCGTGCCTTGCCCGCCCGGCGCAGCCTCTTGTTTTTGCTCGCTGCCCTGCTGCTCGGGCCGGGTTGGGTGGTCAACGAAGCGCTGAAAAACCACTGGGGGCGCGCGCGCCCCGAGCAGGTCATGGAATTTGGCGGGCCGCAACGCTTTACCCCGGCCCTGCAGCCCGCCGACCAATGCGTGAAGAACTGCTCCTTTGTGAGTGGCCACGCCGCACTGGGCTTTTACGCCATCGCCTTGGCCTGGGTGGTGCGGCGCCGACGCCGGCTCTGGTTGGCCGTTGGCGTGGGCGTGGGCGCGCTGGTGGGGCTGGGACGGCTCTTACAGGGAGGTCACTTTTTGGGGGATGTGGTGTTTGCGTTTTGGGCCACCTATTTCAGCTGTGTGCTGGTGGCCTGGTGGTTGAATTTGCCTCCTCGGGAGGCGTCTGTGGAGGAGCCCCCAGCATGAATATTTTGCTCACTGGCGCAGCGGGTTTCATTGGCATGCATGTGGCGCAGCGGCTCATCGCTTTGGGCCACCGCGTCCTGGCCTTGGACAACTTCGTGCCCTACTACAACCCGGCGCTCAAGCGCGCCCGCCAAAACCAACTGGTGGGACTCGACGGACTGCAATTCTTGGAAGCGGATCTCTCCCAACCCCAAGACGCCACTTGGCAACAGGTGCGGCAGTTCGCTCCCCAGCGCGTGGTGCATTTGGCCGCACAGCCCGGCGTGCGCTATTCGATTGATCACCCGGCCACCTGCCTGCAACACAACATCACCGCCTTTGGCACGGTCTTGGAGTGGTGCCGACAACTCCAGGTGGAGCACTTGGTGTACGCGAGCTCTTCGAGCGTGTACAGCGCGAATGTGACCATGCCCTATGCCCCAGAGCAGGCGGTGGACCATCCGGTGAGCCTATACGCCGCGAGCAAGCGGGCGAACGAACTCATGGCGCACACCTACAGCCATTTGTTTGGCTTGCCCACCACTGGATTGCGCTTTTTCACGGTGTATGGGCCCTGGGGCCGCCCTGACATGGCCCCTTGGCTCTTTAGCGCGGCCATTCGCGCCGGGCGTCCCATTCAGGTTTTCAACGGTGGCGACATGGCGCGCGATTTCACCTTCGTGGAGGACATGGCGGAAGGGACCGTGCGGGTACTCGATCACCCCGCCAGCCCGAGCAACGACCCCTCGCGCCTCCAAACGCCGCACACGAGTACCGCGCCTTTTCGCGTCCACAACATCGGTAACCGCCAGCCCGTGGCTTTGATGGACTTTATACGGGGCTTGGAGGCGGCTTTGGGCAAAAAAGCGGAAATCGAGTTCTTGCCCATGCAAAGCGGTGACGTTCAACGCACCTGGGCCGACACGCAAACCCTGGAGGCCCTCACCGCCTACCGGGCCGATACCCCACTGACCCAGGGGTTAACCCGCTGGGCGGATTGGTACCTTCAGCAGGGCCACGCCTACGATACTTGATACTTATCAATACAAAATATATCCGGTTCTGCCCTCAAGTCATTCCCCGCTGAGCCGAATCCACTGACATGAGCGGCGGGCCATGCCCTGCGGCAGAAAGCGAGTCTTGTCATGTCCCCACCCATCGTTGATGTTCATCAGGTCCCCGCGGCAGGCCATGTCGTGCCTGTGGGCGCGGGCACGGAAGTTCACCCCCGGCAAACGTCCGGGCAGTCGCCAATGCCCAAAGCGCTCAAGGCCCCGCCCGTGAAAGAAGTCAAAGAAGTGCACAAAGAATCCTTCCAAGTGGCGGACAAATTGGTCTCGCTGGGTTTTCATGTGGAAACCCGCTCCAACACCCTCAAGATCAAGGTGACCAACCAATCCAACGGGCAGGTGGTGCGAGAGTTTGAGCTCAAGGGCATTGGCCAAGTCCACCACGAACCGAGTCAGCAAAAGGGACTCATCGTCGATAACAAAACCTAAAGCCCGCAGGACTAGATCCAGCCGCCGTGGGAGAGCCCCCAAAGGATGAGGTTGATGCTGGCAAAGGAGGCGATGGTGGTGCCCAAGAGGGCGGCCGCGCTAAAGCTGCCTTGACCCGCGCGCTGGGCGAGCAGCGGATAAATGCCCAACATGGGCATGGCTGCCAACACAATCCCCGACACAAACAATTCGGGCTCGGCGACACCCAGCCACCACAGCGCCAGCCCCACCCCCAGGGGGTGCACCACCAATTTACCCAGGGCCACACCGGCCACGGGTTTGAGCAAGCCCTCGAGCTTTAAGCCCACCAAGGCCCCGCCATTCACAAACAACGCCGCCGCAGCGGCCGCTCCGGCGAACATTTGAATCGTGCGTGCCAGGATTTCGGGCGGGTGCCAGCCGGCGACCGAGGCCAAAAAGCCCAGCACGATGGCCCAAATGAGCGGCATTTTGCGCATGCCCCACAAACTTGCACCCAGGCTGCGCAAAAACGATTGATCGCGCGCCTGTCCGCTTTGCATCAAGGCGAGACAAAGGGGGATCATGAGCATGTTCTCCACCAGCAACGTGAGCGCCATGCCCACCCCGGCCGAAGGGCCCAGCACCTGCAACAAAATGGGGTAACCGATGTAGCCACTGTTGGAGCAACTCTGCCCCATGCCCATCACCGCCCCCGAAGTCATGCCCCCGCGGCCCAGCGCCCCCGCCCACAAGAGTCCCAAGCCCATGGCCACGAGCGAGCCCAGCGCGTAGGCCAGCAGGTAATCGGGGTGAAACACCTCCTCGAAATCCCGCTGCGCCAGGGTGCTAAAGATCATGGCCGGCAGGGCAAACTGCAACACGAAGCGGCCCAGCACCTGGCCATCGGCTTGGCTAAAGACTTGGCGCCGGGTGGCGACGTAACCCAGGCCAATGGCGAGGTAGATGGGGCCGGTGAGGGTGAGGACAGAAATCAAGGAAGCAGGGGATTAGGGTTCTAAACCCAGTAATCGTACCGCGTTGCCTTTGAGGATTCCGGGCATGACCTCGGGCTTGAACCCCGCGACCTCGAAATCCTTCATCCAGCGCTCGGGCGTGATGAGGGGGTAATCGGAGCCAAAGAGGACGCGGTCTTTGAGCAAGGTGTTGGCGTACTGAATAAGCTGCTTGGGGAAGTACTTCGGGCTCCAGCCCGAGAGGTCGATCCAGACATTGGGCTTGTGGGTGGCCACCGAGAGGGCCTCGTCTTGCCAGGGGAAGCTCGGGTGGGCCATCACGATTTGCATGTCCGGCCAGTCAATCGCCACGTCATCTAAATGAATGGGGTTGCTGTAGGCTAAACGCAAGCCACCGCCACAGCGCATACCGCTGCCAATGCCGCTGTGTCCCGTGTGAAAAATGGCGGGCAGTTTGTAGTGGTTGATCACCTCGTAGATGGGCCAGGCCATCTTGTCATACGGGTGGTAGCCCTGCACGGTGGGGTGAAACTTGAAGCCTCGAATCCCTTCTTCCTTGATCAAGCGCTCGGCCTCGCGGGCGCCCATCTTGCCTTTGTGGGGGTCGATGCTGGCAAAGGCGATCATCATGTCGCTGTTCTTACGCGCGGCCTCGGCAATTTCCTCATTGGGAATGCGGCGGCGGCCCAGTTGGGCTTCGCTGTCAACGGTGAACATCACCAAGCCAATCTTGCGCTCGCGGTAATACGCCACGGTTTCATCGATGGTGGGGCGACGGTTGGAACCAAAGTATTTATCCGCGGCGCGATCGTATTCCTCGCCGTAGTTGTCAAAGGGATTCCAGCAGCTCACTTCCGCGTGGGTGTGGATGTCGATGGCAATCAAGTCTTGGTGTTTCATCGCGTTGTCTCCAAAAAAGGGCTCCCAAGGGTTTTTCCCGAGATGCAAGGCCAGGGGGCGGTCTCACAATATCGTTATAAAAGATAACATTCTAGACCGACCACCGGAAAATCTCAATGTCCGCACAAACCCACCCCCTTCTCGAACGCGCTGCCGCCCATGGTGTCTCACTGGACATGCAAGGTGCAGTGGCCGTGGTGCAACTGCGCCGCCCCGTCAAGCGCAACGCGCTGAGCGATTCGCTCATCGAAGCGCTGCGGGATGTCTTCCAAAACCTGCCCGAAGCGGCCCGTGCGGCCGTGATCCATGGCGAGGGCGACCACTTCTGCGCCGGGCTGGATTTGTCGGAACTCAAAGAGCGGGATGCTGGCGAAGGCGTTTTGCACTCGCGCAGCTGGCACGTGGCCTTGGACGCCGTTCAGTACGGACGGGTGCCGGTGGTGGCGGCCCTGCACGGGGCGGTAGTGGGGGGCGGACTCGAACTCGCGAGCAGCTGCCATATTCGCGTGGCCGATGAAAGCACCTTCTACGCCCTGCCCGAGGGCACTCGGGGCATTTTTGTGGGCGGAGGCGGCTCGGTGCGCATCCCCAAGCTCATTGGCGTCGCGCGCATGACCGACATGATGCTCACGGGCCGGGTGTACAACGCCGCGGACGGCGAGCGCCTGGGTTTTGCCCAGTACCTGGTGGGCCCCGGTGAAGCCTTGGCCAAGGCCATTGAGCTCGCCACCCGCATCGCCACGAATGCCCCTCTCACCAACTACGCCCTCATGCATGCCCTGCCCCGCATTGCCGAGCAGCCGGCGGACCATGGTTTCTTGACCGAGGCCTTGATGTCCTCCATTGCCCAGGCCGCGCCAGAGGCCAAAGCGCGGGTGCGCGCCTTCCTCGAAGGCAAGGCCGCCAAAGTTCAAAAAGCGGCTTGAGCCGCCAACACCCCACGCCACTGACCGAGGAGACTCCCGCATGAATGCCCCGAAGTTTCGGCCACTGCAGTTTGGTGTCACGCGCGTGAACTTGCGTGACGGCGCCCCAGGCACCCGCTACCTGCAAGCCGATCAAGCCTTGGCGCCCTACCCCGATCGCATCACCGATCGCTTGCAGCACTGGGCGCAAACGGCACCCGAGCGCAGCTTCATGGCGCGACGCGTCGCGCTACCCAACCAGCAATGGGGCGACTGGCGGCATGTGAGCTGGGGTGAGGCTTGGCAAACCGCCCAGCACCTGGCGCAAGCCCTCATCAACCGGGGCCTGAGCGCGGAGCGCCCAGTGGCCATCTTGAGTGAGAACAGCTTGGAGCATGCGCTCCTCGCCTTGGGGTGTCTGGTGGCGGGCGTGCCCTTCGTGCCCGTCTCGCCCCCCTACTCGCTCGTGAGCGTGGATTACGACAAGCTCAAGCATGTGCTCAAGACGGTAACGCCCGGATTGGTGTTTGCGAGCGACCTGCGCTACGCCAAAGCCATTGAAGCCACTGTGCCCGCCGACATGGAGGTGGTCCTGGCCGAAGGCCAGATGCCCGGGCGCCCGAGCACCGACTTTGCCAGCCTGTGCCAAACCCCCATCACCCCTGCCGTGCAAGCGGCCATGCAGGCCACCGGCCCGGACACCATCGTCAAATTCCTCTTCACCAGTGGATCGACCAAGCTACCCAAGGCCGTGATCAACACCCAACGCATGTGGTGTGCCAACCAACAGCAAATGAGCCAGTCGATGCCGGTGCTGCGCGAGGAGCCCCTGGTGCTGGTGGACTGGTTACCCTGGAACCACACGTTTGGTGGCAACCATAACTTTGGCATGGTGCTCTTTCATGGCGGCACCCTCTACATTGACGATGGCAAACCCACGCCGGCCCTCATGCACGAGACCCTGCGCAACCTGCGGGAAATCTCCCCCACCGTGTACTTCAATGTGCCCACGGGGTTTGAGGCCATCGCCAACGCCATGCCCAAAGACGACGCCCTACGCAAAACCTTGCTCAAGCGCGTCAAGATGTTTTTCTACGCCGGCGCGGCCTTGGCGCAACCGATTTGGGACAGCCTCTACGCCAGCCAAGAGCGCGAGATTGGCGAGCGCATCGTGATGACCACCGGCCTGGGCATGACCGAATCCGGCCCGTTTGGCATTTTTGTCACCAACCCGAACGTGCGCGCGGGTGATTTGGGCGTACCCACACCGGGACTGGAGCTCAAACTCGTGGACATCGAGGGCAAAACCGAGGTGCGCTATCGCGGCCCCAACATCACGCCGGGCTACTGGCGCGCCCCGCAAGAAACCGCCGAAGCCTTTGACGAAGAGGGCTTCTTCAAGACCGGGGACGCGGTGAAGTGGATCGATGAGACCGACGTTCACCTGGGCCTGAAGTTTGATGGCCGCATCGCCGAAGACTTCAAGCTGGCCACCGGCACCTTTGTGAGCGTGGGCCCGCTGCGCGGCAAGATCATTGCCGCCGGGGCGCCCTACATCCAGGATGTGGTGCTCACGGGCATCAATCGCAAAGAGGTGGGAGCCATGGTGTTCCCCACGGCGCAAGTGCGGGTCTTGTCCGGTTTGCCCGCTGAGGCGCCGCTCGCCGACGTGCTCAATGCCCCGGCGGTGTTGGCGCATTTCCAGCAAGTGCTCAACGACCTGGCCAAATCCGCCACGGGCAGCGCCAACCGAATCGCGCGCCTGATTTTGCTCTCCGAGCCGCCCACCATCGACAAAGGCGAGATCACGGACAAGGGCTCGATCAACCAACGCGCCGTGCTCACGCACCGCGCCGACACGGTCGAGGCTTTGCACGAAGACCGACTCCACCACATTCTCAAACCCCAGGCTTGACACGCACAGGAACGCATCATGGACATTCAAGGAAAAGCAGCATTGGTGACGGGCGGCGGCTCTGGGCTTGGTGAGGCCACGGCACGCCACCTCGCGAGCTTGGGCGCACGCGTTGCGGTGCTCGACATGAATCTGGACAACGCGCGCAAAGTGGCCGAGTCCATAGGAGGTTTGGCGGTGGCGTGTAATGTGGCCGACGCCGCCAGCATGCAAGCTGCCATCGACACGGCCGCCGCCGCGCACGGGCCCGCCCGCATCCTCATGCAGATCGCGGGCATCGGCACGGCCAAACGGGTGGTGGGCAAAGACGGTCAAGCCGCTCCGCTGGAAGATTTCACCCGGGTGATTGAAGTCAACCTGATTGGCACCTATAACGCGGCGCGCCTGTTTGCCGCTGCCTGCGCCAAGCTCGACCCCTTGACGGATGGGGAGCGCGGGGTGATGGTCTTTACCGCCTCGGTGGCAGCTTTTGATGGCCAGGTGGGCCAGCAGGCCTACAGCGCCTCCAAAGCCGGTGTGGTGGGCATGACCTTGCCCATGGCACGGGACTTGGCCCAACACGGTATTCGGGTGTGCACGATCGCCCCTGGCCTCTTTGCCACGCCCCTCATGCGCACCTTGCCCGAGCCCATTCAACAGTCGCTCGCGGCGAGCATTCCCTTTCCGTCCCGCCTGGGCAAGCCCGAGGAGTTCGCGGAGTTGGCCGCGCACATCGTGCACAACGGCCACCTCAACGGCGAAGTGATTCGCCTCGATGGCGCCCTGCGCATGGCCCCTCGCTAAAAAGAACCATGTCCAAAACCGCGGTCTACACAGTCGAGGTGATGTTTGGCGATTGCGATCCCGCCGGGATCGTCTTCTTTCCGAACTTCAGCAAATGGATGGATGCCTCATCACTGCATTTTTTCCGCACCTGTGGTGTGCCGCCTTGGCGCGAAACCGCCAAGACGCGGGGCATCATTGGCACGCCCCTGCTCGAGATTCACACCCGCTTCATGCGCCCCGCCACCTATGGGGAACGCCTGGAGGTCCACACCAGCGTGGAGGAGTGGCGCGAGAAAGTCTTCATCCACAAGCATGTCGTCATGCGGGGCGAGACGGTCTTGTGCGAAGGCCGTGAGACGCGGGCGTTTTGCGTGCCTCATCCCGAAGATCCCGGCCGCATTCAGGCCATTCCCATTCCCGAAGACATTCGGGCCCTTTGTTCTTGAGCTTTTTTTCAACCCAGGAGACAACCATGAATCTCAAAAAAACCCTCGTGACCCTTGCCGTCACCGCCTTGGCCTCGGGCGCCGCGCTCGCTGACATCAACATTGGTGTGAGTCTGGCCTTGACCGGACCGGGTTCGGGCTTGGGCATTCCGATGCAAAACCAACTCAAGCTCTTCCCCAAAACCATCGCCGGTGAGAAAGTCAACCTCATCATCCTCGACGATGCCACCGATCCCGGCAAGGGCGCGGCCAATGCCCGCCGCTTTGTGACCGAGGACAAAGTGGACGTGATTTTTGGCTCCTGCATCACCGCCGTGGCCGCCGCCATGACCGATGTCGCGAGCGAAGCCGGCACGGTGCAACTCGCCGGCTCGCCCGTGGGCGTGCCCGCAGGCAAGGACAAGTGGCTCTTCCGTTTGCCCCAATCCAATACGGTGATGGGCCATGCCGTGGTCGAGCACATGAAAAAGCAAGGCGTCAAGACCGTGGGCTTCCTCGGCTACACCGACGCCTACGGCCAGCAATGGCTCGATGCCGTCACCCCCATGCTAGAGAAGGCCGGCATCAAGATGGTGGCCAACGAGCGCTTTGCCCGTACCGACACGAGCGTGACCCCGCAAGCCCTCAAGATCACCAGCGCCAATCCGGATGCCGTGCTGATCGTGGCCTCGGGCTCGGGAGCGGCCATGCCGCAACTCGCCCTGGTCGAGCGCAGCTACAAAGGCAAGGTCTACCAGACGCACGCTGCCGCCACACCCGACCTGCCGCGTGTGGGGGGCAAGTCGGTGGAAGGCACCTTCGTGGTCTCGGGCCCTGCCCTGCTCGGGGACCAACTGCCCGATAGCCACCCCTCGAAAAAGGCCGCCCTCGATTTTGTGAACAAGTTTGAGGCTGCCAATGGCCCGAACTCACGCAACCAGTTTGCCGGCCATGCCTATGACTTCCAAATCACCATGGAGAAGGTCATTCCCGTGGCGCTCAAGAAAGCCAAGCCGGGCACACCCGAGTTCCGCGCCGCCATCCGTGATGGCTTGGAGACCATGGGTCGCACCGTGTTTGCGCACGGCGTGATGAACTGGACCAAGGACGACCACTGGGGCTACACCCTGGAGACGGGCGTGATGACCAAGGTCGTTGACGGCAAATTCAAGGTCGAAAACTGATGGACGGGGGCGTTTAACGCCCCCACTCGGGAGCTTCTCGCATGGACATTTCAATTGCCAGCATTCTGACCCTCGATGGCCTGACCAATGGCGCGGTGTACGCGCTCTTGGGTTTGGCCACCGTGTTGGTCTTTACCGTGACCCGCGTGATCTTCATTCCGCAGGGTGAGTTTGTCGCCTATGGTGCCCTCACCCTGGCCATGATGCAAGCGGGCAAGGTGCCTGGCACCGTGTGGCTGCTCCTGATCTTGGCCGTGGTGGCCGGTCTGATGGAGGGCGTGGGCCAATGGCGCCACGCCCACAACCCCGTGACCGGCCTCAAGGCCGGCCTGCGCATGATGGCGCCGCCGCTGGTGATTGCCTTGATCACCGCCTGGGCGGCACCGCAACAATTTCCCATGGCCGTTCAAGCGATCTTGAGCGTGCTATTGGTCTCGGCCTTTGGCCCACTGGTCTACCGGGTAGCGTACCAGTCGCTCGAAGACGCCACGCCCTTGGTGCTGTTGATCGTCTCGGTGGGCGTGCATTTCGCCATGACGGGCTTGGGGCTGCTCTTCTTTGGCGCTGAAGGCTTTCGCAACCCGAGTTTCTTTGACGCACGCTGGTCTCTGGGCCCCGTCACGCTCAGCGGACAAGCCCTGATCATTTTTGTCGCAGCCGCGGCCATGATTGTGCTCTTGTGGCTGTTTTTCGAGCGCTCGCTCTTTGGCAAAGCGCTTCGCGCCACGGCGGTCAATCGCAACGGCGCTCGCTTGATGGGCATCTCCACCCACACCAGCGGACAACTCACCTTTTTGATGGCCGCGCTCATTGGCGCGCTCTCGGGCCTCCTGATTGGCCCGACCACCACCGTGTTCTATGACTCGGGTTTCCTCATTGGCTTGAAAGGCTTTGTCGCCGCCGTGGTGGGGGGCCTGGCGAGCTACCCCATGGCGCTGATCGGTGCCCTGGGTGTGGGCGTGGTGGAGTCGTTTGGTTCGTTCTGGGCGAGTGCCTTCAAGGAAGTCATCGTCTTTACCCTGATTCTTCCGGTCCTCTTGTGGCTCTCGTTGCGCAGTGGCCATTCGGACGAGGAGCACTGACATGCGCCAGCTTCGCCAATTCAGCTCCGCGCTGATGCTTTTACTGGTTCTGCTGGTGGCCGTGCTGCCACTGCCGGACTTCTGGATTTACCAGCTCAATTACATTGGCCTCTACGCTTTGGTGGGGCTGGGCCTGGTGATGCTCACCGGCGTGTGTGGCCTCACCTCCTTTGGCCAAGCCGCGTTTGTGGGGATTGGGGCCTACACCACGGCCTGGCTCACGCTCAACACCGGCCTCTCGCCCTGGCTCACGCTGTGGGTAGGCCTGCTGCTGACCGGGGTGAGCGCCTGGGTGGTGGGCATGATCACCCTGCGCATGTCAGGCCACTACCTGCCGCTGGCGACCATCGCCTGGGGCCTCTCCCTGTATTACCTGATGGGCAATATGGACGCCTTGGGCAAGTACGACGGTTTGCTCGGCCTCAAAAGCCTCGCCATTGGCGACTTTGAGATTGGCCAGGGAAGAGCCTTCTTCGTGCTCTCTTGGTTCATTCTGATTGCCATGGCCTGGGGCTTTTCCAACCTGCTCGACTCACGGCCGGGCCGCTCCATTCGCGCGCTCAAGGGCGGCACCCAGATGGCCGAGGCCATGGGGGTCAACACGCTCAACTACAAGGTCACGGTGTTTATCTTGGCGGCTTTGGTGGCCTCGATCTCGGGTTGGTTGCTCGCGCATTTCCAGCGCACAGTCAACCCTTCGGCCTTTGGCCTGAAGATGGGCATTGAGTATTTGTTCATGGCCGTGGTGGGCGGCGTGGGACATGTCTGGGGCGCCTTGGTGGGCGCGGGACTCATCAAGATCTTGGACGACTACCTGCAAGTGGCGCTGCCCAAACTCATTGGGACGAGCGGGAGCTACGAAGTCATTGTGTTTGGCATCGCGCTCGTGCTGGTGCTCAAGTACTTGCCCAACGGCTTGTGGTCGCTCGTCGTGCAGTGGATTCCCAAATCCAACCGCGCGGTGGACTGGGCCGAGGCCGAACCGTTGCCCACCCGTGCCAAGCCCGAAACGGGCGAGGTGATTTTGCAAGTCGAGGACATTCGCAAGACCTTTGGGGGCTTGGTGGCCGTCAATGACATTCGCTTTCAAATCCAGGCGGGGCAGATTGTGGGCTTGATTGGCCCCAATGGCGCGGGCAAGTCAACCACCTTCAACCTCATCACGGGCGTGTTGCCCTTGACCTCCGGTCAAGTCCGCTTCCGGGGGGAGCCCATCACTGGGTTGCCCTCGCGCGAGATTTTGCGCCGTGGCATGGCACGCACGTTCCAGCACGTGAAGATGATCCCTGACATGAGCGTGCTCGAGAACGTGGCGCTGGGCGCCTACAGCCGTGGCCAAAGCGGCGTGCTCGCCGCCATGACCCTCAACCACCGTGCCGAAGAGCGGCGCCTCTTCAAGGAAGCGCAACGCCAACTCGAGCGCATTGGCATGGGCGCCCTGCTGCATGAGCAGGCCGGCAACCTCGCCATGGGCCAGCAGCGGTTGATGGAGATCGCCCGCGCCCTGTGCGCCGACCCAGCCCTCCTGCTGCTCGACGAACCCGCCGCGGGCCTGCGCCACAAAGAAAAGCAAGCCTTGGCCCAAGTGCTGCGGCAACTGCAATCCGAGGGCATGAGTATTTTGTTGGTTGAACACGATATGGACTTGGTCATGCAAGTCTGTGATCACCTGGTGGTCATGGAGTTTGGCACCTTGCTCACCGAAGGCACGCCGGCGCAAATTCAAGCCAGCCCCGCGGTGCGCGCCGCCTATTTGGGCACCGAACACTGAGGATCGCACCATGCACGCCCCCCTGCTTGAAATCAACGATTTGCGCGCCGGATATGGCAAAGCCGAAGTCTTGCACGGCCTCCACCTCCAAGCGGAGAAAGGCCAGGTGATCACGGTCATTGGCCCCAATGGCGCGGGCAAATCCACCCTGCTCAACGCCCTCATGGGTTTTCTGCCGCTGCGCGGGAGCTTGCGCTTCAAAGGCGAGGACATTGCCGAGCTGACGCTCGAAGAGCGCGTCATGGCTGGCTTTGCCTTGGTGCCCGAGAAGCGCGAGCTCTTTGGCACCATGACCGTGGAGGACAACCTCGAACTGGGTGGTTTTCGTCAGATGCGTTTGGGCCATGCCCACTGGCGCAGCCGACTCGATGACGTCTACACCCTCTTTCCGCGTTTGAAAGAGCGGCGCCTTCAACTCGCCGGCACCCTCTCCGGCGGTGAGCGCCAGATGCTCGCGGTGGGCCGCTCCTTGATGTCCCAACCGGAAGTGCTGATGCTCGATGAGCCCAGCCTCGGCCTCGCGCCACTCATCGTCAAAGAGATCTTCGCCATCATTGAAACCTTGCGTCAAACTGGCGTGACGATTGTGTTGGTCGAACAAAACGCCCGCGCGGCCCTGGCCGTGGCCGACCACGGCTATGTGCTGGAAATGGGCGAAGTCAGCCTGCAAGGCCCAGCGGCCGAGCTGGCCCAAGACTCGCGTGTGATTGACACTTATCTCGGCGCCACGCGGCGCAACGATTGATCCCTATGAGTGCTTACCAACCCCGCCTCGACGAGGTTCAGTTCATCCTCCACGATGTGCTGCAAGCCTCGCACCAGATTGCCCAACTCCCCGCCTTTGCCGAGGTCGACTTGGATCTGATGAATCAGGTGCTCGACGAAGCCGGCAAATTCGTGGCGGCCGAAATCGCCCCGCTCAATCGGGTGGGTGACGAGGTGGGTGCTCAGTGGCGCGACGGCCAAGTGACCATGCCGCCAGGTTTCAAAGAGGCGTATGCGGCTTTTTGGCAAGCGGGTTGGGCCTCGCTCACCACCGCCCCGGAAGACGGCGGCCAGGGCCTGCCCGCGGTGCTCGACGCTGTGCTCTACGAGTGGCTGTGCGCGGCCAATCACGGCTGGACCATGGCCCCGGGCCTTTTGCACGGGGCCTATGAATGCATCAAGCACCATGCGAGCGATGCCCTGCGGGAGGCTTACCTGAGCAAGGTGGGTACCGGGGAGTGGCTGGCCACGATGTGTCTGACCGAACCCCATGCGGGCAGCGATTTAGGCCGCGTGCGCAGCAAGGCGGTACCGCAAGCCGATGGCAGCTATGCCATTGAAGGCACCAAGATCTTCATCTCGGGTGGCGAACACGACCTAACCGATAACATCGTACACCTGGTGTTGGCCCGCCTGCCCGATGCGCCCCCCGGCCCCAAGGGCCTGTCTTTGTTTTTGGTGCCCAAGTTTGACCGCGAGGGACAGCGCAGCGCCGTGACCTGTGAGCGCATTGAGGAGAAGATGGGCATTCACGGCAGCCCCACGTGCGTGATGCGTTTTGATGGCGCACGCGGTTGGCTGGTGGGCGAGGTCGGACGTGGCCTGCAGGCCATGTTCGTGATGATGAATGCTGCGCGCTTGCATGTGGCCTTGCAAGGCGTGGGCTTGCTCGACGCGGCTTGGCAAAAGGCCGATGCCTACGCGCATGAACGCCGCCAGATGCGCGCGCCGGGCAGCACCGAGAAAGAAGCCGATTTGCTCATCGCGCACCCCGCCATGCGCCGCACGCTGGAGACCCAGCGCGCCTGGATTGACGGCGGGCGTGTGCTCGCCTACCGCACGGGTCTTGCCCTCGATCAAGCCAAGCACCACCCCGAGGCGAGCGCGCGAGAAGCCGCCCAAGGCTGGTGCGCCCTCATCACCCCCATTCTCAAGGCCGCTTGGACCGAACAGGGGTTTCATGGCGCGAGCGCTTGTCTGCAAGTCTTTGGCGGACACGGCTATGTGCGCGAGTGGGGCATCGAGCAAAACGTGCGCGACGCCCGCATCGCCATGATTTACGAGGGCACGAACGAGATCCAGGCCAACGATTTGCTCATTCGCAAAGTCTTGGGCGATGAAGGACAGGCCATGCGCGCCATGGTGGCGAGCTTGATGGCCGACCCGCAAGCCAGCGCCGCCCGCGAGAGCCTGGAAGTCTTGCTCGCCGCCACGGCGCTGTGTTTGGAGGGCCGCGACCATCCCGAAGGCCTGGTGCGTCTGCACGCGGTGGCCTCGGATTACCTCCGTTTGGCCAGCTTGGCCTTGCTGCATTGGGCCTGGGCACGCATCGGCACGGTCATGCCCGCACAAGCGCGTTGGACGGGACCGGCGCAAGCCCTGCACGACTGGATCTTGCCGGAGCTGCCCATGCGCTTGGCCTTGATCGCGCAACAACTCAAAGTCCCCCAAGCCGCATGAGCGCGAGTGCTGGCACCTCCAACCGGCGCACGCGTGTGGCGTCCCTGCGCCTGCGCCCACCGCCCAAAACCGAGGCGGCGGCGGAGCCCATCGCGCGTGCCGCGACCACCCATCTGGAACAATTGCTCGGGTACAACGCGCGCCGGGCAGCGCTCACGCTCATCGCCCGCTTCATGGAAGACCTGGCCGAGCACGACCTGCGCCCGGCTGACTTCTCTGTGCTCTCGGCGCTCAACCACCACCCGGGCATGACCTCGCGCCAGCTCTGCCAGCACCTCAACATCCTGCCGCCGAATTTTGTGGGCCTGCTGCGCCAGCTCATGCAAAAAGGCTGGGTGCGCAAGATTCCACACCCCACCGATGGCCGTGCAGTCGGCCTCTTTCTGACCCCGGCCGGCCAGCGTTTGATGACCCAGGCGGAGGCGATGGCCTTGCAGTCCGACCGCGAGGCCTCTTCCATGCTGAGCGAGACCGAGCGCAAAACCCTCATTCGCCTGCTGCAAAAAATCTATTTGCGCGACGAGTGAATGCCGGATAATGGCGGTTTTTTCCGCCAAAGGATCGCCATGCAAACCACTCCCTCCGGCCTTCAATACCTCGACACGGTTGACGGTGAGGGCGAGACCGCCGCTCCCGGCCATCAGGTCGTCGTGCATTACACCGGCTGGCTCTATCAAAATGGCGAGCAGGGTGCGAAATTCGACTCCTCGCGCGACCGCCAACGTCCTTTTGAATTCAATTTGGGTGAAGGCATGGTCATTCGCGGCTGGGATGAAGGTGTGGCCGGCATGAAAGTGGGGGGACAGCGTACCCTCATCATTCCCCCTGAGCTGGGCTATGGCGCGCGCGGCGCCGGCGGCGTCATCCCCCCCAACGCCACGTTGAAATTCGATGTGGAGTTGCTGGGCCTGGCCTGAGCCCTCCCCAGCCCTTAAATTAACCCTCTAGTATTCGGAATTGCCGGCGCCTGGTGCGCCGGTTGCCGATTTTGAGCCTTGAAAAAGGCGGCGATGCCCCTAATTACTCTGGGATTGAATTGATATCTCCCCAACCATGACTGAACCCAATCCCTCCCCAGCAGCCCAGCCTGCGGACGCCGGCTCGAGCGGGACCCATCCCGCCACTGCCGCCATACCCGATTCCATGCCCCCCTCGTTTCTCAGCCCCGAGGCGCTGGCGCAAACCGAGCTCACGAGCTTGCAAGCCAAGATCCATGAGCTCCAGGACCAAGCCCTGCGCGCAGCGGCCGATGTGCAAAACACCCGTCGCCGCGCCGACGAAGAGGTGAGCAAGGCACGCAAGTTCGCCATCGAATCTTTTGCCGAGAGCCTGCTGCCCGTGATTGACAGCCTGGAGGCGGGATTGGCCATTGAAAACGCCACACCCGAGCAAATTCGCGAGGGTGCGCAAGCCACCCTGCGTCAGCTCCAAAGCGCGCTTGAGCGCAACAAAGTCATTGCCATCGATCCTGCCGTGGGCAGCAAATTCGACCCCAACCAGCACCAAGCCATCAGCGCCGTGCCCTCCGAGCAAGAGCCCAACACCATTGTGAGCGTTCTGCAAAAAGGCTATTTGATTGCCGAGCGCGTGCTGCGTCCGGCCCTTGTCATGGTCGCGGCGGCCAAATAAACCGGCTTGAATTGGCGCAAGTTATCCACATCTGATCTTTATCTGATTTCTGAATCTCAACGGAGTCCAACATGGGAAAAATCATTGGCATTGACCTCGGCACCACCAACTCTTGCGTGGCGATCATGGAGGGCAACACGACCAAAGTGATCGAAAACAGCGAGGGGGCGCGCACCACGCCCTCGATCATCGCCTACCAAGACGATGGCGAAATTCTGGTTGGGGCCTCCGCCAAGCGCCAGGCCGTCACCAACCCGAAAAATACCCTCTACGCCGTCAAGCGCCTCATCGGTCGCAAGTTTGACGAAAAGGAAGTGCAAAAGGACATCGACCTGATGCCCTACGCCATCACCAAGGCCGACAACGGCGACGCTTGGGTGGAGGTGCGCGGCAACAAACTCGCGCCCCCGCAAATCAGCGCCGAGG
This sequence comes from Limnohabitans sp., assembly GCA_018883455.1. Taxonomy (GTDB): domain Bacteria; phylum Pseudomonadota; class Gammaproteobacteria; order Burkholderiales; family Burkholderiaceae_C; genus Limnohabitans. Next base: position 16,330 of record VEQC01000027.1, read on the forward strand.
TGCTGCGCAAGATGAAGAAGACCGCCGAGGATTACCTGGGCGAGGAAGTGACCGAAGCCGTGATCACGGTTCCGGCTTACTTCAATGACAGCCAGCGCCAAGCCACCAAGGATGCCGGCCGCATCGCGGGCTTGGATGTCAAGCGCATCATCAACGAACCCACCGCGGCGGCGCTCGCCTTTGGTTTGGACAAAACCGAGAAGGGCGATCGCAAGATCGTGGTGTACGACTTGGGCGGCGGTACGTTTGACGTCTCCATCATTGAGATTGCCGATGTCGATGGCGAGAAGCAGTTTGAAGTGCTCTCTACCAACGGCGACACCTTCCTCGGCGGTGAAGACTTCGACCAGCGCATCATTGACTTCATCATCGCGGAGTTCAAGAAAGACCAAGGCGTTGACCTCTCCAAAGACGTGCTCGCCTTGCAACGCCTCAAGGAAGCTGCGGAAAAAGCCAAGATCGAGTTGTCCTCCTCTGCGGCCACCGACATCAACCTGCCCTACATCACGGCTGACGCCTCTGGCCCGAAACACCTCAACATCAAGCTCACGCGCGCCAAGCTCGAATCGCTGGTGGAGGAACTCATCGAGCGCACCATCGCGCCTTGCCGCATCGCCATCAAGGACGCGGGTGTCTCGGCTTCCGACATCGATGATGTGATCTTGGTGGGCGGCATGACCCGCATGCCCAAAGTGCAAGACAAGGTCAAGGAGTTCTTTGGTAAAGAGCCCCGCCGTGACGTCAACCCCGACGAAGCCGTGGCCGTGGGTGCGGCCATTCAGGGCCAAGTGCTCTCGGGCGACCGCAAAGACGTCTTGTTGCTCGACGTCACCCCGCTCTCCCTGGGCATTGAAACCCTCGGTGGCGTGATGACCAAGATGATCTCCAAGAACACCACCATCCCGACCAAGTTCGCCCAGACTTTCTCGACCGCCGACGACAACCAGCCCGCCGTGACGATCAAGGTCTTCCAAGGCGAGCGCGAGATGGCTTCGGGCAACAAACTCTTGGGTGAATTCAACCTCGAAGGCATCGCCCCCGCCCCACGCGGCACGCCCCAGATTGAGGTGAGCTTTGACATTGACGCCAACGGCATCTTGCACGTCGGCGCCAAGGACAAAGCCACGGGCAAAGAAAACAAGATCACGATTAAGGCCAACTCGGGCTTGTCGGAAGATGAGATCCAGAAAATGGTCAAAGACGCCGAACTCAACGCGGCCGAAGACAAGAAAAAGCTCGAAGTCGTGCAATCGCGCAACCAAGCCGACGCGGCCGTGCACAGCGTGAAGAAGTCGCTCACCGAACACGGCGACAAGCTCGATGCGGGTGAGAAGGAGAAAATCGAGGCCGCCATCAAGGAAGTGGAAGAAGCCCTCAAGGGTGACGACAAAGCCGTCATGGATGCCAAGACCGAAGCCCTCATGACCGCGGCGCAAAAGTTGGGCGAAAAAGTCTACGCCGACATGCAGGCGCAACAAGCCGCAGCCGGTCCCGGCGCGGCGGCCGATGGCGCGAGCGCCAAGCCCGCCGACGACAATGTGGTCGACGCCGAAGTCAAGGAAGTCAAAAAGGGTTGACGCCGAGCCACCCCACCCACCGACGCCGCGTCCACCTTTGGGTTGACGCGGCGATTGCCTATGAGAACTGAGCAAAACAATGGCCACCAAACGCGATTTTTATGAGGTGCTGGGCGTTCCCAAGAACGCCTCTGAAGAAGACATCAAGAAGGCTTATCGCAAGCTGGCGATGAAGTACCACCCCGACCGCAACCAAGGGGATGCAGCCAAGGAAGCTGAGGTCAAATTCAAGGAGGTCAAAGAGGCCTACGAGATGCTCTCGGATGGCCAAAAGCGGGCCGCCTATGACCAATACGGTCACGCCGGTGTGGACCCCAATATGCGCGGCGGCGCCGAGGGATTTGCGGGCGGATTCGCCGATGCATTTGGCGACATTTTTGGCGACATTTTTGGCCAGGCGCGCCGTGGTGCCGGCGGCCGCCAGGTCTACCGTGGCAACGATTTGAGCTACGCCATGGAAATCACGCTGGAGGATGCGGCCAACGGCAAGAATGCCGAGCTGCGCATTCCCAGCTGGGAAAATTGCGACACCTGTAGCGGCACGGGCGCCAAACCGGGTACCTCGGTCAAAACCTGCGACACCTGTCATGGCTCGGGCGTGGTGCAAATGCGCCAGGGCTTTTTCAGCGTGCAACAAACCTG
>VEQC01000204.1 GCA_018883455.1 Limnohabitans sp.
GGCATTACCTCAAGATCATGGACATGAGTCGAGACGCCCATGTCGATCCGGTGGCCGACGACTTGGCCTCGGTCACCTTGGACCTCTTGGTGAGCGAGACCGGCTTGCAGCGCCACGGGGTGAATTACCTCTTGCTCTGGGGCAATGACGCGCCAGAGGACCCTCGCGCAGGACCGCCCTGATGGACACGCCCGAAGGATCCATGGTTCATGGTCCGAAGGCGATGCTCCAGCAGCTCCCTTCCGTAGACCGTTTGATTCGTGACCCCGCGAATGCGGCCTTGTTGCGTGCGCACGGGGCCACGTTTGTGACGCAAGCGGCACGGGCGCTTTTGCAACACACCCGAGAGGCGCTGTGCGCAGGAGAAGTCCCACCGCCCGCCACCGATGAGGCCGCGCTTTCGGCGGCTTTGGCTGCACGGTGTCAAGCGCGTCTCGCGCCACGCCTCAAGACCGTGCTGAACCTCACGGGCACCGTGATCCACACCAACTTGGGTCGCGCGGTGTTGGCGCCGGAGGTGATGTTGCACGTGCAGGCCACGATGACCGGCTCGAACAACCTGGAGTTCGACTTGGCAAGCGGCCGCCGAGGCGACCGCGACAGCGTGGTGGAAGATTTGCTTTGCGAAATCACGGGTGCCCAAGCCGCCACGGTGGTCAACAACAATGCCGCGGCGGTGTTGCTCACGCTCGCGGCCCTGGCCCAAGGGCGTGAGGCGATTGTCTCGCGCGGGGAGCAAGTGGAGATTGGTGGGGCGTTTCGCATGCCCGATGTGATGGCCAGTGCCGGGGCCAAGATGGTGGAGGTGGGGACCACCAATCGCACCCATCTGACCGATTACGCCCGCGCCATTGGCCCCGAGACCGCCTTGCTGATGAAAGTGCATACCAGCAACTATGCGCTGCAGGGCTTCACCGCCAGCGTGAGTGAGGCCGAGCTTGCGCCCTTGGCGCACGCCCATGGGCTGATCCTGGCCACCGACTTGGGCAGTGGCTCGCTGGTGAACATGGTCGACTATGGGTTACCCCCGGAGCCCACGCCACAAGCCATGCTCGCAGCGGGTTGCGATGTGGTGACGTTTTCGGGCGACAAACTCTTGGGTGGGCCGCAGGCGGGCTTGATCGTGGGCACGCGCGAGGCGATCACGCGCATTCGCCAATTTCCCATGAAGCGGGCGCTGCGCGTCTCGAAACTCCCGCTGGCCGCGCTGGAGGCCACCTTGCGGCTGTACCTCCAACCCGAGCGGCTGCGCAGGGATTTACCCACTTTGCGTTGGTTGACGCGGGAGAGCGCGGACATTCGGGCCATGGCCGAGGCCTTGTGCGCGGATTTTCAAGAGGCTCTCGCCCCACACTACACCGCCACGGTGGTGGCACTGCAAAGCCAAATCGGCTCGGGTTCTTTGCCCATTGACCGCTTGCCTTCGGCCGGATTGGCCCTAAAGCCCCAAGGCAAACAGGGCCAGGGACGTGCCCTCGCCGCGCTCGCGCAAGCGCTGCGCGCGCTACCCCAACCCGTCATCGGGCGCGTTGAGGACGACCGCTTGCTGCTAGACCTGCGGTGTTTGGACGATCCCGCCGCCCTGCGTGCACAACTCCCTGCGGTGCGCGCGGCCCTCTTGGCGCAGGAGCGCGCGAGATGAGCTCACGCAAAACCACACGCCGCGAACTCCTGCGTCAATCGGCGCTGCTCGCCGCTTGGGGATCATCAGGCCTGTCCGGCGCGCAAAGCACCCCCGTCCTCCCCCCGCGCCGGGATTGGCCGCGTGAGCAGGCCACGCCCGAGCTAGGTCTGCCCGATTTGGAGGGCAAGCGCTGGCAGTGGGGTGACTTGCGCGGCGCCCCTGTGCTGTTGAACTTTTGGGCCAGTTGGTGCGAGCCTTGTCGCGCGGAGATGCCCTCCTTGGAATTGGCCGCAGAGCGCTTCGCGCGCCAGGGTTTACGCGTCTTGGCGGTCAATTTTCGTGAGACCGATCAGGCCTTGCAGCGCTACTTACAGGTTTACCCCACGGGCCTAACCGTTTTGCGTGACCGCGATGGCGCAACGGCGCGCCGCTTTGGCGTGCGCGTCTTTCCCACGACGGTGTTGGTGAATGCCCGCCATCGGACGCGATGGGTGGTTCAAGGGGAAGTGGACTGGACCGCCCCTCACGCACAAGCGTGGCTAGCTGAACTCTGTCAAACCCCCGATTCCAAATAGGAGAACCCCATGACGATCCTTCGACGAACGATGTTACAGGCCGCCGCACTCACGCCACTGGCGCTTGGCGCGCCGGCCCGCGCAGCCGGGGTCGAAACGCCGCGCAACTTTTCGCCGCGCCCAAGCCCTTGGCGGACCTTTGAACTCACCACCGAGGTTCAGGTGCGCGATGTGCAGGGCGTCACGCGCTTGTGGTTGCCCATGCCGGACTTGGAGACGGATTACCAGCGCAACCTGGGCCATCAGTGGACGGGCAATGCCCGTCGTGTGCAATGGGTGGCCGATGTGCGCGAGGGGGTACGCATGTTGTACGCCGAGTTTGACGCGGGCGAAGCCAAACCGCAGCTGCGCGTGACGAGCCGCTTTCAAACCCGCAACCGCCACACCGAGTGGTCGCGGCCTCAAAGCCTTCACGAGGAAGGTTCCGTCTTGCGCCAACACTTGCGCGCAACCGAGCTCTTGCCCACCGATGGCATTGTGCGTGAGACCGCCCGACGCGCCACGCAGGGCGCACGCAGTGACCTCGAGAAAGTTCGCGCCCTCTACGACTGGGTGATTGCCAACGCACACCGGGAGCCCAAAACGCGTGGCTGTGGCACGGGTGACATTCGTACCATGCTGGAGACGGGCAACTTGGGTGGCAAATGCGCCGATCTCAACGCCTTGTTCGTGGGCTTGTGTCGGGCCTGTGGGGTACCCGCCCGCGATGTGTATGGTTTGCGCTTGGCCGCTTCCGCATTTCCCTACCGTGAGCTTGGCGCCCAATCGGCCAACCTCAAGGGTGCGCAACATTGCCGCGCCGAAGTGTGGTTGCAGGACCATGGCTGGGTCGCCATGGACCCCGCCGATGTGCTCAAGGTGATGCGCCAAGAAACGGCGGAGTGGATCCGGGACGCCAAACACCCCATTGCCGCGCCGGTTCACCAAGGCCTCTTTGGGGCCTGGGAGGGGAACTGGGTGGGTTACAACACCGGGCACGACATTCGACTGCCGGGCAGCGCGAGCGGTGCGCCCATTGGATTTTTGATGTACCCCAAAGGTGAAAACGCGAGCGGACGCTTTGACGCGCTCTCGCCCGACACCTTTGGCTACACCCTCTCCGCCGTCGAGACCCAAGGCTGATTGCGCCATGATCGTGGGCACCGCTGGACACATCGACCATGGCAAGACAGCCCTGGTCCACGCCCTCACCGGGGTGGACACGGATCGCCTGCCCGAAGAGAAAAAGCGCGGCATCACCATCGAGCTGGGGTATGCGCACCTGCGCGGCCCCGAGGGTCAAGACATCGCGTTTGTGGATGTGCCCGGCCATGAAAAACTGGTGCGCACCATGGTGGCCGGCGCAAGTGGCTTAGACCACGCCTTGCTGTTGGTGGCCGCTGATGACGGCGTGATGCCGCAGACCCGCGAGCACTTGACCATCCTGCGCATGTTGGGACTGCGCAGCGGCGCGGCGGTGGTGACCAAGATTGACCGCTGCGACGCGCCACAAGTGGCGCAACGCCTGCGCGAGGTGCAAGCCTTGTTGGCTGAATCGGGGCTGGCCGAATTTGCACTGCTGGCGGTCTCGGCACACCGAGGGGATGGCATGACTGACTTGCGCGCGCATTTGTATGCGGCGGCCAAGCGCCAGCGCGCCACGCAAGCGACCGGCGCGGGCTTTCGCATGGCCCTGGACCGCGCGTTCAGCCTAGAGGGCATGGGCACCGTGGTGGCCGGCAGTATTCAACGCGGTGGGGTGCGCGTGGGCGAGAGCGTGTGCCTCGCGCATGCCCCCGAGACGCGCTACCGCGTGCGCAGCCTGCATTGCCACAACGCAGCAGTGCAGGCTGCGCAGGCCGGACAACGTTGTGCAGTGGGGCTCGTGGGTCTGGAGCGCGCGGCCGTGACCCGTGGCATGACCCTGTGTGACCCGCGCGTGGCGCAATCGAGCGAGCGGGTGGATGTGTGGCTAGAACTGGCCGCGAGCGAAGCCCGCCCATTGCGCTCGGGCACCCCACTGCACCTGCATGTGGGCACGCAAGATGTGATGGCCAGTGTGGCCATCCTCGGCCAAGCGAGCCTGCAGCCCGGAGAGGCCGCTTTGGCCCAACTCGTGCTCACCCAAGCGCCCGCGCCAA
>VEQC01000205.1 GCA_018883455.1 Limnohabitans sp.
TGGGCAGCAGCGACGCGAGCGAGCACCTCTTGTCCACGCTAGCCCTGGCCTTTCTGAAGGCCGCGCTTTTGGTGGGCTTGCTGCTGTGGGGCGGCCAACAAGTCATGCAGCGCTGGCTGCGCATCGTGGCCCGCCGTCAAAGCGAAGAGCTCTTCATGCTCAACGTTTTGTTCATGACCCTGGGACTGGCTTGGCTGACCGAACAATCCGGGCTGTCGTTGGCCATGGGCGCGTTTCTCACGGGCATGCTGATTGCCGAGACCCCTTACAAGCACCGGGTGGAAACCGACATCAAGCCGTTTCACGATGTGCTCCTTGGGCTGTTTTTCATCACCATTGGGATGAAGCTCGACTGGGAGGTCTTGCTGGACCATTGGGGCTACGTGATTTTCTTTAGCTTGATTCCGGTCTTGGCCAAGGCTGGCTTGATTTATGTGCTGGCACGCATGCAGCGCATGGCGCGCGGGGTGAGCTTGCGCACGGCCTTGTATCTGGCGCAGGCCGGTGAGTTCGGATTCGTGTTGTTCTCGCTGGGTGTGACCCAAGACATGGTGCCCGCGCGCTGGACCAGCCCGATTCTGGCGGGCATGGTGCTCTCCATGATTGCGGCCCCATTGATCATCGTGAACGCGGAGCGCATTGTCGCGCGGCTCATCAGTGAGGATTGGTTGGAGCAATCACTCAACCTCACGCAAATGGCCCAACGCGCCATTCAGCGCGAACAGCATGTGATTGTGTGCGGTTATGGGCGAAGTGGTCACTACTTGGTCAACTTGCTGGCCCAAGAGAACTTGGCCTATGTGGCCATTGACGCCAACACCGAGCGTGTGCTCTACGGGCAGTCGCTCGGGCATGAAGTCGAGTGGGGTGATGCCACGCGAGGCGCCACCTTGTTCTCACTGGGCTTGGCGCGCGCGTCGGCCGTGGTGGTGACCTACCCTGATTTGAACTCGACCCTGAAGGTCTTGGAGTGGGTGCGCGAGCACGCGCCCGAGGTGCCGGTGGTGGTGCGTACCTTGGATGAATCACACCTCGATCAGCTGCGCGCTGCCGGCGCAAGCGAGGTGATTCCCGAAGTGGTCGAGGGCAGCCTGATGTTGGCGAGCCAAACCATGGCGCGGCTCGGGGTCCCCCTCAAGCGCGTTTTTCGCGTGATCCAGCATGAGCGGGCCACGCGCTATGCCTTCATGCGCGAAACGCCCGAGCCGGACGACACCTGAGTCAGTCGCCCAGCACCACCCCTTCACGGCGCGGATCACTCGCCCCGAGCCATCCGCCGGACACCCGTTGCAACACCTGCACGCCACTGGTGAGCGCCAGATCTTGCAAGGGCACGCCGCGCGCGGCCAATGCCGCCCTCAGCTCAGGGTAGGCCCCGGTTTCGAGCAAAAGCGGCCCCCCCACCGTGGCAAAGTTGGGCAAGGCGATTGCGGCTTGCGGCGTCAAACCCACTTGCAAAGTGGCCAAGAGGGTTTTCGCCACGTAATGAATGATCAAGGCCCCCCCGGGGCTGCCGAGTACTTGCATGATTTGGCCTCGCGCGTCATACACGATGAGGGGCGTCATGGAGGAGCGGGGGCGCTTGCCGGGCTCAACGCGGTTGGCCGACGGGCGGCCTTGGGCGTCGCGGGGCTGGAAGTTGAAATCGGTGAGTTGGTTGTTGAGCAAAAAACCACCCACCATCATGCGCGCCCCAAAGGCGTCTTCAATCGAGCTCGTGAGTGAGACGGCTAGGCCCTGGGCATCGACCACACTCAGGTGACTGGTGCCGCGCTCGGTGGTGTCAGACCCATAGGCCAGTGGGGGGCGCACGCCCAGGGGTTGCCCCGGCTCGACAACGGGCAAGCGCTGCGGGCCCAATAAGCGCGCACGCTGCGCCAAGTAGTCGGGCTGCCACAAGGTTTGCACGCGCCCGCCGGGGGGCGGCACAAAGGCAGGGTCGGCCAGATAGAAGGCCCGATCGGCATACGCCAGACGGGCGATCTCGCTATAGGTAAAGAGCCAATCGGCTTGTGGGCGCTCTTGCCATTGGGGCTCGGCGCGCGCGGCGGTGAGGAGGCCCAAGATTTGTCCCAGCGTCACGGTGCCTGAGCTCGGCAACCCCATGCCGCAGATTCGATAAGCCTGGCCTTGCGCCCGCCAATCCAAACACAACGGCTCGCGCGCCAGCGGGGTGTAGCGCGCCAAATCCGTACCGCGCAGACGCCCGGGGTTGTCGGGGTGGTGCTGCACTTTGTCGACGATGGCTTGGGCCATGGCCCCGCGGTAGAGAGCCTCGCCGCGCGTGCGCGCGAGTTGGCGATAAGTCTGGGCCAAGGCCGGGTTACGGAGTCGGTAGCCCACCGGATGGGGCGTGCCATCTTCCTGGAAATACAGCGCGCGGGCCTCTGGGTCACGGCGAAGTTCGGGCGCCATGCCGAGCAAGGTGTGCAAGCGCGGCGTGACCGCAAAGCCCTCTTGCGCCAGTCGAATGGCCGGCTCAAAAAGCCGCGCCCACGGCAAACGGCCGGCCTCCCGATGGGCCTGCGCCAGCATGCGCACGAGCCCGGGTACGCCCACGGCACGCCCCCCGACCGCCGCTGCGCGAAACGAGAGGGGCTGGCCGTCGGTCTGGAGAAACAAGGCTTCATCGGCCAGGGGAGGCGCAATTTCTCGGCCATCGTAGGTGCGCACACGACCACCGGATTCGCCCAAAACCAAAAATCCCCCGCCGCCTATGCCGCTCGACTGGGGTTCAACCAGGCCCAGCACCCACTGCGCGGCAATGGCGGCATCGAGCGCGTTGCCGCCCGCCCGCAGGATTTCGAGCGCGGCAGCGGAGGCCAAGGGGTGCGCGGTCGCGGCCGCATGCCGAGCGTGGAATTGTTCGCGCGCGATTTGGCGGCCAGACGCGGCTTCGGGTTCGATGGGGGCATCGGCTTGCGCGAGGGCTGCGCCTAAGCCGAGCAACCCGCCCAGACTGACGGCGCAGAGGCGCAGGGCGCGCGCGCGTCGCGGCCGCGCCGGTTCAAAAGCCCGCGGCCAAACCGTCGCGGCGGAAATCACTCGCAGCCACATAACCGTCGACTCCAGGGTCACCCGCCCGCCAGATGAACTGACCGGCACCAAAGTCCTGATAGCTGTCTTGGATCACCTCCACCTGGTGCCCGCGCGCAAGCAGGGCCTCCAGCGTGTCGGACGGGAAACGGGTTTCGACGTTGAGTGCCAAGCCCGTGTTGTAGCGCCAGCGCGGCGCATCACAAGCGGCTTGGGGCTGCTGATGGTGGTCGAGCATGCGCACCAAGGTTTGCACATGACCTTGGGGTTGCATGTTCGCGCCCATGACGCCAAAACTCATGACCGGCGCACCCTCACGGGTGAGAAAGGCCGGAATGATGGTGTGAAAAGGCCGCTTGCCCGGCGCCACCACGTTTGCGGGGTTGGGACCATCGGCACGCAGGCCAAACCCATGGCCACGGTTTTGCAGGCTGATGCCGTAGTGCGGTTCCACGCAACCCGAGCCAAAACCCATGTAGTTGCTCTGAATGAAACTCACCATCATGCCCTGTTCATCCGCAGCGCTGAGGTAAATGGTGCCGCCCCGCGCGAGGTTGCCCGGGCCAAACACTTGGGCCCGGCGCGGGTCAATCAAGCCCGCGCGCGCACGCAAATAGGCCGGGTCTAAGAGTTGCTCGGCCGAGACCGCCATCGCACCGGGCTCGGCCACGTGGCGATACACATCGGCAAAGGCCAGCTTCATGGCCTCGATCTGCAGGTGGTGGAAATCCGGCCCATCGAGGGGCAAGCTCGCGAGGTCAAAGTGCTCGAGCATGCCCAAGGCCATGAGGGCCGCGATACCCTGCCCATTGGGCGGGATTTCATGCACGGTGTAGCCACGGTAGTGTTGTGCGATGGGCGTGACCCACTCGGGTCGGAAGGCGGCCAAATCGGCGGCGCTCAAAGCGCCCCCATGCGCCTTGGCAAAGGCCACCAAGGCCTGGGCAATCTCGCCCTCGTAAAACGCGCGGCCCCGCGTCGCGGCAATGGCGCGCAAACCCCGCGCTGCGGCGGGAAAAGAAAAACGCTCACCCACCTCGGGGGCTCGGCCCCAGGGCAAGAACGCTTGGGCAAATCCGGGTTGGTCTTGCAGCTCGGGCGTGGCCGCCGCCCATTTTTGTTGCACGACCACGGGCAAGAGGTAACCGCGCTCGGCAATCTCGATGGCCGGTTGCATCAGATCGGCAAACGGCAAGCGACCAAAACGCTCGCTCATGGCCGCCCATGCCGCCACCGCGCCGGGCACCGTCACGCTGTCGATCCCGCGCTTGGGT
>VEQC01000206.1 GCA_018883455.1 Limnohabitans sp.
GCGACGAGGTGCAGGTGGACACGCCGCTGGGCCTCTTGGCTGACGTCGACGAGTGCCCCCTGCCGAGCGCTTACGAAGGCGGCCGGTGCGATGTGTTGCTGCGCGCCGATGACATCGTGCACGACGACGACGCCCCCGTGCAGGCAGAGATCATTCGCAAGGCGTTTCGAGGCGCAGAATTTCTCTACACCCTAAGGCTCGCGAGCGGCCAGACCGTTCTGGCGTTGGTGCCGAGCCACCACGACCATCGTGTGGGCGAATGGATTGGCATTCGCGCGCAAGTGGACCATGTGGTGACGTTTGCCCGTACGCCCCAGGCTCGCGACGCGAGGGGATAAAGGGCCCACCAGGGCCCGCCCAGAGGACGTTCGTCCGGCCGCAGACTTAGGGGTTTACCCTTGTTTATCCTGCATCTATCCCCTCAAACAAGGACATCACCATAAGTTATCACCCTTATATGTATACACTTTTAAGTCTAGAAGGTCATACGCCATTGGCGCTATAGTGAACACTTTTTTTCGGTGTCAAAAAAAACAACAACTTCAACACATTCCGTGGCGAAATCGGATTTCATCAACCAAATCATATAGATAGATTCGATAATTGATGGGATGCGGTGTCATCATTTTGCGAAACAACTCCCCGCGTTAGGCATTCTGGGTGTGATCGGGCTCGGTTTGGCGGGCTGTGCCTCGCCACCGTCTTCCACCGATGCGCAGTGGCGGCTCTCGCAAGACCGCCTTCAGGCGGAACAATCCTCTCCCCCGGTCGAGGGAACGCTCACGCTCGCGGCGGCGATTGACCGCGCCTTGCGCTTGAACTTGGCGCAAAAAGCGCGTCAGGTGGAGGCCGCTTTGGCCTCGGGCCAGGTGGATTTGGCGGAGTTGGAAATGCTCCCCACTTTGACCACCCGAACATCCGGTTCAGACCGACGCAATGACCGCGTGACCCGCAGCGTGGATTTGGCCACGGGCCTACCGGCCCCGGGGCGCTTCATCTCCCAAGACCGAGAACACGTGGTCCAAGAGTTGAGTTTGAGCTGGAACCTGATCGATTTTGGTTTGGGCTATCTCAACACACGGCAAGCCCAAGCCCGCTTGGCCATGACCGAGCAACGCAACCGCAAAGCCGCGCATCAACTCGCGCAGGACGTGCGTGTGGCTTACTGGCGTGCGGCCAGCGCGCAAATGCTTTTACCGAAGATCGAGCGCGCCATTGCCCAAGCCGAACGGGCCTTGTCAGACTCACAGTTGCTGGCCCAGTCGCGCCTGCGCAATCCGCAGGACGTCTTGCGCTATCAAAAGCAATTGCTGGAGAACTTGCGCCTCCTCGAAGCGCTGGCGTCGGATTTCGAGCAAGCCCAAGTGGACTTGGCCCACTTGATTCAGCATCCCCTGGGCAGCGCCCTGACCTTGGTCCTTCCGGAGCGCTCACGGGTTGACCAGGCGCTCTTGGATGCGCCCATTGGCGAACTGGAGCGTGAGGCCATTGCCCAGCACCCTGACCTGCGCGAGCAACTCGCCGCCTCCGATATGGCCGAGATCGAAGCCCATAAGGTGTGGGCCCGTTTATTTCCCAATGTGCGTTTGAGCGTTGGCGATTTTCGAGACTCTGACCGCTTTCAGGTCAACCCCCGCTGGCAAGAGTCCAGCTGGCAGATTTCTTGGAATTTGGTCCATCTTTTCACACTCCAAACACAGGAGCGATTCGCCAAAGCCGGAATCGCTGCTGCCGACCAACGCCGTATTGCCACCCAAATGGCGGTCATCGCCCAAGTGCACGTCGCACGGGTGATGCTTCTGGCGAGCCAACGACAGCTCGAGCGCGCAGAGTCCATCTGGCAAACCGATCAACGCCTGGCCGACATCGCCCGCCTGCGTGAAAACGCCGGAAGCCTGAGTGCGCTCGAACGGGTGAGCTCGGACGTGGCGGCCATCTTGAGTGAGGCACGCCGCTACCAAAGCCTGGCCCAGCATCAAGCCGCCATGGGTAAATTGGTTTTTTCGCTGGGCCGCGACACTCAGCCTGAACTCGCCTTGGCCCCCCGCGCCACGTTGATCGCCCACCAACACCCGTCTGCGGGTCAATAAGTCAAACATCATGAAAACCCTCGCACATTGGACCGCCGCCTCTCTTCTTTTCATGGCCTGTATGGTGGCCACTTTGCTGGCGTGGCCTTTCATCACGTCGAACCTCAAGATGGCGTTCACGCCGGCCGTGGGAAGCGCTACCTCTCACTTGGCCCGCACCGCCACGGGAACCATAGAAGCCAACGTGCCCGCCCCTGAGCAGGCCGAGGCCGCTCCACTGGCGCGTCCCTCCATCGCGTCCATCGACCCTGAACACACCCACACGCAGCGTGTCACCTATGCCCCTCAGCTACAGCGCACCAAAAGCGCCGCGCCACCTTCCCATGACGCCAGAGCATTGGTGCGAGCCCAACTCCTGCCCAAGCGATTCACCCTGATCTCCAGTGAAGTCTCGGGCAAAGTGATGAAGCTCGCCGTTCAAGAAAGCGGGCGCTTCCAAAAAGGCAGCGTGCTCGCGCGCCTGGACTGCCAAGTCCAGGTCGCTCAGCGCGAGCGGGTGTTGGCTGAATTTCAACAAGCCCAGCGCCTGCTGCAAGCCAACGAAACTTTGAACCAACTGCAGGCGATTGGCTCGATGGAGCTCGATCAGTCCAGAGCCAGCTTTCAAAAGTACGAGGCCGAACTCAAGATGGCGAGCGCGAGCTTGCAAAAATGCGAAATCCGTGCGCCCTTTGATGGCCGCGTGGCAGAACTCAAAATTCGCGAGCAGCAAGTCATTCAGCCGGGCCAACCCGTGATGGAGATCATCGACGACAGCGAGCTCGAGTTGGAATTCATCGCCCCCTCACAGTGGCTGCAATGGGCCAAAGTGGGCAGCGTGTTCCAGGTTCGGATTGACGAGGTTGGACAAATCTATGAGGCCAAACTCACCCGCATCGGGGCGCGCATTGACCCCGTGAGCCAAACCATCAAACTCACGGGGCAGATCAAGAACAAAGACCGGCGCCTGCTCGCGGGAATGAGTGGGGACGTGTATTCGGGCGAAGCCCCTGAGGTGAGTGCGGGTGCAAGCAAACCCGCCGTCTTGCGCAAACTCCATTAAGCCGCGCGATGCAGTTGTCTCGCCGCACCCGCATCAAGCCTCGGCCAAGGGTGCTTGAACCCCGGCTGTTGTTCGATGGGGCGGCATTGATCGATCTGGTCGCGCTCCCAGAACGTTCAACCTGGACACCACCGCCCCTCGAGCGCACCGCGCCGCCGATGGAGGCCCCGGCCACGCCAGAGCCTTTGCGCGCCATGGCGCCAGATGTGCGTGCGCCTCTGGCAAACCTGACCCCGGAAGCCCTGGACTTGGCACAGCACGCCACCTGGGCTGCCCAGCAAACCTTGCGGGAATTGCTGGCCTCTTCCGAAAACACGCGAGTTGCCTCCCTTTTCTTCTCTGAGCCAATGAATGGGGATCAATGGCAGCGCTGGCAAGCCCTGCGCCAGGCCATCCTAGGGGGTGAGTTCCAGGTTGAAGTTCAGGTTCTGGATGGCGAGATCATGCGCAGCGCCTTGGGGGCGTTTGCGGCCAAGGGGCCCGAAGGCCAGGCGGTCATCTTCCTCAACCGCAGCTGGCTTGCGCAAAGACCCGACTCGGAAGCGATCCAGCGCGTGATCTTGGAGGAATTTGGCCATGCCATCGACGAATGGTTGCACCCTGGGGTCGACACCCACGGCGACGAGGGCGAGCGCTTTGCCCTCCAAGCCCTGGGCGTCACACCAGACGATGTCCAGCTGGCGCGCATCGCGGCCGACGATGACCATGCGGATTTGCTCATCGATGGGCAAGTGATTTCGGTGGAGATGGCCGAGATTTCAGTGCCGTTCACCGAAGGGGCGATTGGCACGCAAGGGGCGAACACGGGCATTGCCAATTCGATCAAAACCCTCTCCACCTTGGGCATCAGCAAGGCCATGGTTTTCCAGGACTCCAACAACGGCAGTTTTGGAGGCACTCAGGGTAATGACTACGCGGTGGGCGTTCGCCTCTTTTTCGCGGATGGCTCGGTCAAAACCATCAATGCGGCGGTGAACTGGCGCATCAGCAGCGGCAACACCAACCTGATGATTGGTGTCATTCCGGACGCCGCCACGAATTTGACTTTTGCTTATAGCGGCGGGAACTTCACCATCGGGCCGACGAGCAATATGGTCTTTGAGCTCATCGGCGCGAATTACAGCTACAGCGACGGCGACAATTTGTCCGGTAACGCCGCCAC
>VEQC01000207.1 GCA_018883455.1 Limnohabitans sp.
CCCTTGGGCGGGGGCACACGGTGGAGGCGGGTGACCGCATCGTCTTTGATGCCACCACCGACCCGCTTCCCGAGGACATCACGCGCCCTTTGCTGCAAAGCGCCCGCATCTTGGCTTTTCACGCCAATGATGCGATGCCCTACGCCGACGCCGCCGTCCCCTTGGTCGTGGGCGATCGGTTGCGCGTGGAAGTGCCCTCCAACGAGTGGTTGCGCATTTTGCCGACATCCTGGCCGGGCGAGAGCAATGCCAAGCTGACCCTCTACATAGGCTTAGTCACGCGTTTCGCAGATCTCAATGTCGAGGCCACACGCGAGGCAGGGTTGACCGCCCGTGACGGCGCCATTCTCAGCCCGACCTTGGTATTCGATTACACCCTGGCCAATGGCGATGCGGATACACAGGGCGGGTTGAAACTCGGGCCCATCAATAACCTTTTCACGCGCTTTTCCGATCTGGCGGAGAACCGATTGTGGACCGCTGGGAGGGATGTGCCCGAGACACCCAACACCTGGCGCGTGCAAGCGCAAAGCGCGCTCTGGGCGGATCAACCCCTTAGTCTTCAAGCATTGGTCAACGCACGCGTGCCCTGTTGGGCCGATAGCACGCCAACATCCGAGCAACAGGGCGATGCCGTCACGGAGTTGAACTACACCTTTCTCACGGCTTGGCCTTCGTATGCCGACCCGCAGGCAGGAAATACGCTCCCCCCTGGCAAGGATGACGTCTTCGTGCCATGGACGGAAGCGATGCAGGCGAAACTGCGCGAAATCCTCCAGGCGCTGCAAACCTATGCCAACATTCACTTCACCGAAGTTCAGGATGCGTCGCAGGCCCATTTGGCGCTGGGCTCTTATGCCATGTCCTCTAGCATTGGCGGCTTCGCCTACTTGCCGAACCAGCACAACGATACGGAAGTGGGTACAGACGCGGGCGATATTTGGCTCAACAGCGAAGCTCCCCTGAGCTCGGAGTGGGGCCGGTTCGTCATGACCCACGAGCTTGGCCACGCCTTGGGCTTGAAACACCCCGGCGATTACGACGCGGGAGGAGCAGACAGCGAGCCCCCCTTCTTGCCGTCGGAAGAAGACAATCACCGCTACGCCGTTTTGAGTTACAACCGCCCTGGCGGGTTCGCGTCGGCCTACCCCGACAATTACATGCTCTATGACATCGCGGCCCTGCAATACCTGTATGGCGCGGTGCCCAACGAAGTCGGTGACACACTCTGGCAACGGACTTGGCCCCTGGCCAATGCCACCGAAAACGCCGTGGAGATGCTCTACGACACGGGCGGTGTCGACACCCTCACGGTCTCAGACGTGCCGGCAGGGAGAAGCGTCACCCTCAACCTCAACCAGGGTGAATTCAGCACTTTTGGCGAAAACCTTTGGCAGAACGTTGGCATCTGTTTTGGCACCGTGATCGAAAACGCCGTCGGCAGTGCGGGCGATGACCTCCTCGTGGGTAACCCCGCCAACAACACCCTCACGGGTGGCGCCGGAGCGGACACCTTTTTGATGAGTGCCGAATGGGGGCACGACACCATCACCGATTTCACACCGGGTACCGATCACATCAGTTTCTTGCGCGACGCCAATCTGCGCTTTGTGGACCTCAGCATTTCCCAATCGAATGGCAACACCCGCATCGTTCATGGGAGCGATCAAATAACCCTTACGGGAGTGACCTTGCCGCTGAGCGCGAGTGACTTTTACTTTGTGCTCTAAGCAAGCTTGTGGGCAAGGCCGTGGCGGGCTGTGGTGCGAGAGCCGCCCATGCATTCCATGTGCGGGGGGCAGGGTTCATAAATCCGCTAGCATGGCGAGGTGAACGACATGGATGTTTGGCGTCAACACGCCGTATTAGCGTTGGAATGGCTGGGCACGGCGGCCTTTGCCATTTCCGGCGTGCTCAGCGCCATGCGCAAACGCATGGATGTGGTGGGCATTTGCGTGTGCGGATTTCTCACCGCTTTTGGCGGTGGCACGCTGCGCGATGTGCTGATTGACCGGCGTCCATTTTTCTGGGTTGAGAACCAGGCGGTCTTGCTCGCCACGCTGGCCTTGTGCGTGGCCTTGGCACTATTCATTCGCCAGTCGCACCTAGAGCGTGGCGCGCGCTGGCTCGACATCCCCGACGCCATTGGCCTGGGTCTTTTTTGCGCCACGGGCGTGGAGCTCTCTTGGGTGAGTGGACAACCCGCGCTCGTGACCATTCTGATGGGCGTGATCACCGCCACCTTTGGTGGCGTGCTGCGCGACATGGTGGCCAACGAAATCCCCACCCTCTTTCGCGACCACCGCCCCTACGCAATCTGCGCGGCGCTCGGAGCCTTGACCTACGTTGGCTTGGCGCAAGCCGATGCGCCCGAAGGGATGCCCTTGGCCGTTTGTGCAGGCGTGACCACCTTCACCCGCTGGCTCGCTTTGCGCCGCGATTGGCGCCTGCCGCCGATCAAAAACTAAGCGGAATCAATCACCATAAAGAGCGAGTTGAAATCGGGTTGCGCCAAATAAGCGAGAAGGGAATGCATGATGCGCGACTCCTGTGGGTTGATCCACATCGAGATGGGGTCGAGCCATGCCTGCGCCTGCGCGTAAGCCTCCAGCGGCAGGCGCTGTGCGGCTAAAGGTGCCAGACTTGCCTCGATCGAGGCTAAATCCCGCTCGGCCGCGCACAGACGCATAAAAACATTCCAAAGCAGTGAGGCCTGGGCTTTGCTGGGTTCTTGGATTTGGGAAGTCGCGGCCTCTGGGGCCACGCTACTGGGCAGCGGAAACGCCACCCGCATTTGCAAAACACCCTCGCGCGCGAGTTGCCAGTAGTATCGGTCCACCGGATTGTCCAGCGTCGTGGGCTTTTGCAAGAGGCTGTGCAAACGTGATTTCGACGCCGCATTCACCACGTACGCACAAGAACCCGCGAGCAACATGCGTTGGGTATCGGGCTGTATCTCCACCCGCTTGTGTAAACACTCATTGCGAATGCGCAGCAGCTCCACCATGTGCTCGGGCTTGACCGGCATGAATTGGGTGTAGAGCAAGTCCCAAGGCTCCTGGCGCTGCGCCAACTGCGCGATGGCATTGCCAATGCGCGCAAAGCTCTCTGCACCCAAATGCGCATCGTCCTCCAAAATGTAGGCGTGCGCGTCATGGGCGCAGGCCTGCTTCAAGGCGCGCAGATGGCTCAGGTAACAGGCTTTCTCAACCGCTCGACTCGCGCCACCAATGCCAATCGTCAAAACATCCTAGGGGGTGGCCGCCTCCACGCGGTGGATGGACAGCCCAGAGGGCGCGCTGTGCGCCAAGTTCGCGAGCAGCGCCGTGCGTCGTGCAGCTTGATCATGCAGATTGATGTAATGGATCTGCAGATTCAACATCGAGTGGCCTTTCTTTCCTGAATGCGCGCGGGCGTACGGTGCAAAAGTGCGTCCGGATCAGAAATTATGGCCTAAAAAGTATTATTCAAGTGTCTTGCAGCACGAAAATAGAATGTATTTGCACGTCAAACGCCGTAGCGGGCACGGTAGTCCTGCACGCGGCTCAAATGGGCGGCCATCTCCTGTCCATCGTGCTGTTGCAGGTAGGCAAGCAAGTCCTCCAGCTGGGCAATCGCGCACACTTGCAGCCCGAGCGTTTGGCGCACATACTGCACGGCGCTGTAGGGCACATCCTGCACCGAGCCATCGGCTTGCTTTTCGGTGGCCTTTTCTTGTCGGTCCAAGGCGATGGCCACCGCATGCGCCTTGGCTCCGGCCGAAGCAATTAAGGCAATCGATTCGCGCACGGCCGTGCCCGCGCTCATGACATCGTCCACGATCAACACCCGGCCCTTGAGTGGCGCGCCCACGAGTGTGCCCCCCTCGCCGTGGTCCTTCGCCTCTTTGCGGTTGTAGGCAAAAGGCACGTCCTTGCCGCGCCGAGCGAGCTCTACCGCGACCGCCGCCCCAAGCGGAATGCCTTTGTAGGCCGGGCCAAAAATCATGTCAAACGCCACGCCACTGGCCAACAGCGCATCGGCATAAAACCCGGCCAAGCGCCCCAACGCTGCGCCGTGGTCAAACAGCCCTGCATTGAAAAAGTAAGGGCTCATGCGCCCGGCCTTGGTCTTGAACTCGCCAAACTTCAAAACCCCGCAATCGAGTGCGAACTGAATGAATTCCTGCGCCAAATCGGGGGTCGAATTGCCCATGCCCATGTCCTTGTAGAAGCCAGACCAAAAGGGTCGCCTACCGACCCACTGCTTGTGTGGTCTTTCGGGATAATCAGACCCACACCGCAGCGAAC
>VEQC01000208.1 GCA_018883455.1 Limnohabitans sp.
CAACGAGTGGGTGAGTCAAGCCGAATCGCTCAACCCCGCCGTGAAACAAGCCGAACTCGCGCGTGAAGTGGCCCAACTGGAAGTGGACAAACAAGTCGCAGGTCACAAACCCACGGTGGATTTGCAATTCAATTACAGCCAGGTGCGCAACATTGGTGGAACGCTGGTGAGTCCTCTGACCAACTACGCCACCATTCCCACCGCCCAAGTGGTGGCGAGCTTGCCACTGTTTGCGGGTTTCAGCACCCAATACAAAATTCAAGAGGCGCAGTCCTTGGCCGAGAAAGCCCAAGCCGATTTGTTGGGCGCGCGGCGCAACGCGGCCCAAGCCACCCGCACGGCCTACCTGGGCTTCGTTGCGGGCTTGAGCCAGGTGAAAGCGCT
The DNA here is from genome assembly GCA_018883455.1 of Limnohabitans sp. GTDB lineage: Bacteria > Pseudomonadota > Gammaproteobacteria > Burkholderiales > Burkholderiaceae_C > Limnohabitans. The sequence continues at coordinate 385 of VEQC01000208.1, forward strand.
GGAGGCGGCCGAGGTGTCTAGCCAAAGCTCGCTCGATGCGAACAAACTGGGTTACTCCGTCGGGGTGAACATCAACATCGATGTGCTCAACGCCCAATTCCAGTTCTTCCAGACCAAGCGTGACCTGACCAAAGCCCGTCACGACGCACTCATGGCAAGCCAGAAACTGCGTCAGGCCGCGGGCACCTTAACCCCGCAAGACCTCGAGCCGATCAATCAGTTGCTCGCGCCCTGAGCCTGCAAGCGGGCCACCAAGCCGGTGGCCATGCGCTGGGCCGCACCCTGATGGGCTTGAACAAAGCGCGCGCAGGGCGCAATGAGCGCTGCATGCGCCTCGGGCTCGGTCACACGCGCACAGGCCGTGCGTACCGCGGCTTGCAAATCGGCCACACGCAGCGCGGCGCCAGCCACGCGCGCTCGCTCGGCCGCTTCCGCAAAATTGAACGTGTGGGGCCCCATCACCACGGGGCAATTGCACGCCAGGGCCTCAATCAGGTTTTGCCCCCCCAGGGGCGCAAAGCTGCCGCCCAAGAGCGCGATGTCAGCCAAGCCGTAGTAGAGGCTCATCTCGCCCAGACTGTCGCCCAACCAAAGGGTGCGGGGGGCTGAATCCTCATGGGGCGGGCCTTCGGCGCCCCACTGACTTCGACGCTGCAGCGCGAAACCGGCTTGCAGGATGAGGTCGGCCACGGCGTCAAAGCGTTGGGGGTGGCGAGGCACGACCAACCACTGCACGTCGGGCAGCTCGGCGGCCAAGGCGTTCAATTGGCTGAGCCACTCGTGTTCCTCGCCCTCGCGCGAGCTCGCCAACAGCACCACGGGGCGCGCACCGCGCGCACGCCAGCGTTGCCCCAGGGCGAGGAGTTGGGCATCGGGACGTGCGTCGAACTTGAGGTTGCCGCACACCTCCAGTGAGGACACGCCCAGGCTTTGCAAGCGCTCGGCGTCGCGTTCGGTTTGGGCCCACACATGGTTCAATGCCGCAAAGCTGCGCCGCGAGAGGGCTTTGAGGCGCTGCGCTTGGCGCAGGCTTTTCTCGCTCAGGCGCGCGTTGACCAAAAACACCGGCACGCCCGCTGCGCGGGTGCAGCCGACCAAATTCGGCCACACCTCGGTTTCGAGAAGGATCAGGGCTTGGGGACGGTAGTGGCGCACAAAGGATTCAACCGCGGCGGTCGTATCCCAGGGCTGCCAAGTCTGCACGTCGCCCGCTTGGAGCAGGCTTTGGCCCTGGGCCCGCCCCGTGGCCGTGCCGTGTGTGAGCACCATGCGCCAGCCCGGCAGGAGGGGACGCAGGGCTTGCAAGAGCACGGCCGCCGCGCGGGTTTCGCCCAGCGAGACCGCATGCAACCAAAACACGGGCTGCCCCGGTGGTGTTGCCGTGGCAGGGTCATGCTGACCAAAGCGCGCCTCGATGGCCAGGCCGTACAAAGGTTCGGTGCGCGCGCGGCGGCGCAGGCGCAGGCGCACCCAAGGTTGCAAGGCCCAGACCAAGAGGTTGTAGAGGCTCGCGGTCAAGCGCCCTCCTCGGCGGCCCGCATTTGGCACCAAGCTTGCCAGACGGTCTCGACATCGGGCGCGTGATCACCCCCGACGGCGCACTGGTGGGCCACACCCTTGGGGCCGGCGCGCGCGATGCGGGGTTGGCTAAAGATTTGCACCACGGGCAAACCCAGCGCTACGGCCAGATGGCCCAAGCCAGAATCCACACTCACCGCACCCCGCGCGCCTTGCAAGACGGGCAACAATTGCGCAAGGGACATGGGCGGCAGGACTTGGGCCTGCGCGCCGAGTTGATGGGCCCAGGCGGTCACTCGGGCTTGCTCACGCGGGCCGGCTTGCGGCAACAAGACCGTTTCACCCGAGGCGATCACGCGCTGGGCGAAATCGATCCACGCCGCATCCGGCCATTCGTTGTCGACGCGGGTGGTGCCGTGCCCGATGAACACGCCGTGGCGCTGGTGGGGCGCGAGGGCTTTGAATGGGTAGCGGGGTTGGTCTAAGTTGGGGGTGTAGCCCAAGGCGCGGGCCGCGAGTAAGCGGGTGCGGTCAACCGCATGGATTTGCCACTCCATGGGAATGGGGCGGTCGAGCAACCAGCGCACGGGGCGCTCATAACTGCACAGGGCGCTGGCGTTGCCAAAGGTGGCGCTGAAGCCCCCGGGCAAGAGCCGGGCCTGGCGGGCGACCCAGGCCGATTTGACCAAGCCTTGCGCGTCGAGCACGAGGTCGTAGGCTTGCGAGCGCAGCTGCGCCACAAACGCGCGCCAGGCGTGTCGGGTCTCGGCCCGCCACCAAGACTTGCGCCAGCGACGTTGCGCGCAAGGCAAGACGGTGCGAATGCCGGGGACTTGGGTGAGCAAATCGGCAAAAGCTTCCTCGACCACCCAATCCACTTCGACGCCCGGGAGGTGGGCGTGCAAATCGTGCACCACGGGCAGGGTCTGGATGATGTCACCCAGAGAAGAGAGTTTGACGATGAGTACCTTCAATGCGCCGCCTCTTGGCATTGGGCGTCGGGCTTGACCTGGCGCAAAAGGGCCAGCATATCGGCTTGAATGCGCTGCAAGGCCTGCGGGGTTTGCCCTTCAAAGCGCAGGACCAGCACGGGGGTGGTGTTGGAGGCGCGCACGAGGCCAAAGCCATCGGCCCAATCGATGCGCAGTCCATCGATGGTCGAGACTTGCGGCTGTTGCTCCGCAGCCGGCAAGGCCTGGGTTTGCACCAGGGCTTGCAACGCGGCGCTCACGCGGTGGGGCTCGCCTTCCTCGCAGGGCACATTGAGCTCAGGGGTGGAATGGCTCGTGGGCAGGGCTTCTAAAACGGCGGCAGCATTGGGGTGGCGACTCAGGATTTCGAGGAGACGACAACCGGCGTAGGTGCCGTCGTCAAAACCAAACCAGCGTTCCTTGAAAAAGATGTGGCCACTCATCTCGCCCCCGAGCGGGGCGTCGAGCTCCTTCATGCGGGATTTGATCAGGGAGTGGCCCGTTTTGTGCATAACGGGCTCGCCACCGGCCGCGCGGATGGCGGGGGCGAGGCGTTGCGAGCACTTCACGTCGAAGATGATGGCGCCACCGGGAACGCGGCTGAGCACATCTTGGGCGAAGAGCATCATTTGGCGATCGGGGTAAATGGTTTCGCCGCTTGGGGTGACGATGCCCAAGCGATCGCCGTCGCCGTCGAAAGCCAAACCGAGCTCGGCGCCCGTGGCCTTCATGGCCGCGATGAGGTCGCGCAAGTTCTCGGGCTTGCTGGGGTCGGGGTGGTGATTGGGGAAGCGGCCGTCGACTTCGCTAAAGAGTTCAGTCACCTCGCACCCAATGGCGCGCAGAATGTCCGGGGCGCTCGCACCGGCCACGCCATTGCCACAATCGACCACGATGCGCAGGGGCCGCTGCAGCCGAATATCCCCCACGATGCGCGCTTGGTAATCTGGGAGGATGGAGACACGGCGGCAGAGCCCGCCGGGCGCGAGGGTGTAGTGGTCTTGCGCCATGCGCTCGCGCAAGGATTGGATTTCTTCGCCGTAAATGGCGCGTCCGGCCACGACCATCTTGAAGCCGTTGTCATCGCGCGGGTTATGGCTGCCTGTGACTTGAATGCCACTGCGGCAGAGGGTGTGGGCCGCGTAGTAGAGCATGGGCGTGGTGGCCAAGCCGATGTCGAGCACCGTCACGCCAGTCTCCACCAAGCCCTGAATCAGGGCCTCGGCCAACTCCGGCCCGCTCAAGCGGCCGTCTCGCCCCACCGCCACGGTGCGCTCCCCCTGAGCCAGCGCATGGCTACCAAAGGCCCGTCCGAGCCCGTGCGCGAAGGCGGGCGTGAGGGTGCGGGGAACGGTGCCCCGAATGTCGTAGGCTTTGAAG
>VEQC01000209.1 GCA_018883455.1 Limnohabitans sp.
ACGCACAGCAGTACCACGGCCTGTGCCTCGATGGACAGGCCCTGGCCCACCGGTCCCATTTTTTCGGCGGTTTTCGCTTTCACATTCACTTGCTCGGGCGCCATGCCCAAGGCCGATGCGATGCGCGTGCGCATGGCCGCGATGTGCGGGGCCAGCTTCGGGGCTTGGGCGATCACGGTGGAATCGATGTTGACGATGGCATAGCCCGCCGCCACGATCTTGTGTCCCACTTCTTGCAGCAAGACCCAACTGTCCGCCCCGGCGTGGGTGGGGTCCGTATCGGGGTAGTGCTGTCCAATATCCCCCAGACCGGCCGCGCCCAGCAAGGCGTCGGTGATCGCGTGCAAGAGGGCATCGGCATCGGAGTGCCCGAGCAATCCGTGGCTGTGGGGAATCCGCACCCCACCGAGCACCAACGGACGGCCTTCCACCAAAGCATGGGTGTCCCAGCCTTGGCCGATGCGATAGGGAAAGGGGTTCATGTGGGGGTTCCTTTGGAGCGCGCCGCCAAGACGGCTTCGGCCAAGGCAAAGTCGGCCGGGTAAGTCACTTTGAAATTGAACGCCGCCGAGGTGACCAGGCGCGGTGCGTGACCCATGGCCTCCAAGGCACTCGCTTCGTCTGTCACGGCATCACCCGCGGCGGTGAGGGCCTGGGCGAGGGCTTGCAGGCGAAACATTTGGGGCGTTTGGGCAAGCCACTTGTCGTCGCGCGCGAGTGTGGCTTGACTGCGCTGCCCCACCGATTGTTTGAGGGTATCGGGCAGCGGTAAGGCCAAGAGGCCCCCGACCGGATCCTGCGCGCAGTGCGTGAGCAGGCTTCGAATCAGCTCCGCAGTGACGAGGCAGCGAGCCGCGTCGTGCACCAGCACCCAGTCGTCTTCTTTCGCGCCCAAGGCTTGCAAGCGCCGCAAACCTTGCAACACGCTCGCCGCTCGGGTGGCTCCCCCGTGGGGCCAAGCCGTCCAAGGCGGCCCCAGGCGCTCCAGAATAGGGCCAAGCTGAGTATCGTCAGGGGCACTCACCACGACGGCGAGCTGTAACTCGGGCAGCGCCGAAAACGCCCGCAGCGTGTGGCAAACCATGGGTTCACCCGCGATGGACTGGTACTGTTTGGGCTGTTGGGTGCCCGCGCGCTGTCCACTGCCCGCGCAGGGAATGACAACGTGAAAAGGGCAAATGGGCGAGTGCTGGGTCATGGATTGGGGTCGGGTTCAAGCCCGTTACCTGTCGCCATTCTAAAATCACCCCAATGCAATGGCCTTCTTTGAGCGTGGGCAAGCGTTTTACGCTGCCCTGTCCCCCTCTTTCCGCTGACGCCGCCTGGTTGGCCGAATGGGCGAGTCACGCCTGTCGCACGCAGGGGCAACGCATCGCCATTGTCACGGCCAACGCCTTGGACGCGCAGCGATTGCTCGATGAAATCGCCTTTTTTGCCCCGGACCTGCGCTGTGTGCTGTTTCCCGATTGGGAAACCCTGCCCTACGACAGCTTCTCGCCGCACCAAGACCTCATCAGCGAGCGCCTGGCCACGCTCTGGCGCATCTCCCAAGGCGAAGCCGATGTGGTGCTCGTGCCCGCCACCACCGCGCTCTACCGTCTGGCCCCGCCCGCGTTTTTGGCCGCCTACACTTTTCACTTCAAGGTGCGTCAGTCGCTCGATGAGGCGCGTCTCAAATCCCAACTCACACTCGCGGGCTATAGCCACGTCACCCAGGTGGTGAGCCCCGGCGAGTACGCCGTGCGCGGGGGGCTCATTGACCTCTACCCCATGGGCTCTTTGGTGCCCTACCGCATTGATCTCTTTGACGACGAGATCGACTCGATTCGCGCCTTTGACCCCGATACCCAGCGCAGCCTCTACCCGGTGCCCGAGGTGCGCCTGCTCCCGGGTCGTGAATTTCCGATGGACGACGCCGCGCGCGCCCTGTTTCGGCAGCGCTGGCGCGAGATTCTCGAAGGCGACCCGACCAAGAGCCGCATCTACAAAGACATGGGCAATGGCGTGGCCACCGCCGGTATCGAGTACTACCTTCCCCTCTTCTTCGAGCAAACGGCCACTGTCTTCGATTACCTGGGGAGCGCCGCCACGGTGGTGCTGCACGGCGAGCTCGAACCGGCCTTTCAGCGGTTTTGGCAAGACACGCAGGAGCGCTACCGCATTGCCGCCACCGATCCCGAGCGGCCCGCCATGCCCCCTGCGCAGCTCTTTCTGAGCGCCGAGCAGTTTTATGTGGAGGCGCAGGCCTATGCGCAGCTGAGTTTGCGTGCTGCGGCCCTGCCAGAGGACGCCACCGCTTACGCCCGCGCGCTTCCCGACCTCACCGTGCAGCGGGGCGCGGAGGCGCCGCTCGCGCGCTTGCAAGCGCATTTGGCGCAGAGCCCGCACCGGGTGCTCGTGCTTGCCGAGAGCGATGGCCGCCGCGAGAGCCTGCTCGACTTTTTGCGCAGTGGGGGCGTCTCGCCCGTCTTTTTCGATTCGCTCGACGAATTCCGCCAAAGCGAGGAGCGGCTGGGACTGGCCACCGCCGCCCTTCAAGTGGGCTTTGCCTGGCCGGACCATGGGCTGGATTTGGTCACGGAAACCGAGCTCTTTGCCATTGCCAGCCAAGCCCGGCGCCGCAAAAAACAAGAGCAAGTCAGCGATGTGGACGCGCTCATCAAGGACTTGGCCGAACTCAATGTGGGCGACCCTGTGGTGCACAGCGCCCACGGCATTGGCCGCTACAAAGGCTTGGTGAATTTGGATCTGGGCGACAAGTTGCCCGATGGCAGCCCCGCCCTGCAAGAGTTTTTGCACCTGGAGTATGCCGATCAAGCCGTGCTCTATGTGCCGGTGAGCCAGCTCCACCTCATCAGCCGCTACACCGGCGTGAGCGCTGACGAGGCGCCCCTGCACAAGCTCGGTTCCGCGCAATGGGACAAGGCCAAGCGGCGCGCCGCCGAGCAAGTGCGTGACGCCGCGGCCGAGCTGCTCAACCTCTACGCACGGCGCGCAGCCCGCCAGGGCCATCCGTTTCGCTATCAGCCCCAGGACTACGAAACCTTTGCCAATGACTTTGGTTTTGAGGAGACCGCCGATCAGCGCGCGGCCATTCATGCGGTGATTCAAGACCTCATCAGCCCGCGCCCCATGGATCGTCTGGTCTGTGGCGATGTGGGCTTTGGCAAAACCGAGGTCGCCCTGCGTGCGGCCTTCGTGGCAGTGACCGGGGGCAAGCAAGTGGCCTTTTTGGCGCCCACCACCTTGCTGGCCGAGCAACACTACCAAACCCTCACCGATCGCTTTGCCAAATGGCCGGTGAAGGTGGCCGAGATGAGCCGCTTTCGCTCGGCCAAAGAAATCCAGGCGGCCATGGACGGCCTGGCCAGTGGGCAAATTGACATTGTGGTGGGCACGCACAAGCTGCTCTCCTCGCAAGTCAAGTTCAAAGATTTGGGGCTGCTGATCATTGACGAGGAGCACCGCTTTGGCGTGCGCCACAAAGAGGCGATCAAGTCGATGCGCGCCGAGGTCGATGTGCTCACCCTCACGGCCACCCCCATTCCCCGCACTTTGGGCATGGCGCTCGAGGGCCTGCGCGACCTGAGCGTGATTGCCACCGCGCCGCAGCGGCGCTTGGCGATCAAGACCTTTGTGCGCAACGAAGGCCATGGCGTGATTCGGGAGGCGGTCCTGCGCGAGCTCAAGCGCGGCGGGCAATGCTATTTCCTGCACAACGAGGTCGAGACCATTGAGAACCGGCGTCAACGCCTGGTGGAGCTCCTGCCCGAGGCGCGCATTGCCGTGGCCCATGGCCAAATGCCCGAGCGCGAACTCGAGCGCGTGATGCGCGATTTCGTGGCGCAGCGCTTCAATGTGCTGCTGTGCTCGACCATCATTGAGACCGGCATTGACGTGCCCACGGCCAACACCATCCTCATCAGCCGCGCCGACAAATTCGGTCTCGCCCAACTCCACCAGTTGCGCGGGCGGGTTGGGCGCAGCCACCACCAAGCCTATGCCTACCTCATGGTGCCCGACGTGGAAGGCCTCACCAAACAAGCCATGCAGCGGCTCGACGCCATCCAGCAAATGGAGGAGCTTGGCTCGGGCTTTTACCTCGCCATGCATGATTTGGAAATTCGCGGCGCGGGTGAAGTCTTGGGCGAGAACCAAAGCGGCAACATGCTGGAGGTGGGCTTTCAGCTCTACAACGACATGCTCTCCGAAGCCGTACGCGCCCTCAAGAACGGGGAAGAGCCGGATTTG
>VEQC01000028.1 GCA_018883455.1 Limnohabitans sp.
GACCGAGGTCGGCCACTGCAAGGGGATCGAGAACTACAGCCGGCACCTGGCGGGCTCGGCCGCGGGCGAGGCGCCCAGCACGCTGACCGACTACTTGCCCAAGGATGCGCTGATGTTCCTCGACGAGAGCCACGTCATGATCGGCCAGCTCGGCGGCATGTACAACGGCGACCGCGCGCGCAAGACCACCCTGGTGGAATATGGCTTTCGCTTGCCGAGCGCGCTCGACAACCGCCCCTTGAAGTTTGAAGAGTTTGAGAAGCGCATGCGCCAAGTGGTGTTCGTCTCGGCCACGCCTGCCGACTACGAACAATCGCACGCGGGCCAAGTGGTCGAGCAGGTGGTGCGCCCCACCGGCCTCATTGACCCCGAGGTGGAAGTGCGCCCCGCCACCCACCAGGTGGACGACGTGTTGCAAGAAATCCGCTTGCGAGTGGAGCGCCAGGAGCGCGTGCTCATCACCACACTCACCAAGCGCATGGCCGAGCAACTCACCGATTACCTCACCGACAACGGCGTGAAAGTGCGCTACCTGCACAGCGACGTCGATACCGTCGAGCGCGTGGAGATTCTGCGCGACTTGCGCTTGGGCGCCTTTGACGTGCTCGTGGGGATTAACCTCTTGCGCGAGGGCATCGATTTGCCCGAGGTGAGTTTGGTCGCCATTCTCGACGCCGACAAAGAGGGCTTTCTGCGCTCCGAGCGCAGCCTCATCCAGACGATTGGCCGCGCCGCGCGCAACCTCTATGGCAAAGCCATTCTCTATGCCGATCGCGAGACCGATTCCATGAAGCGCGCGATTGGCGAGACCAATCGCCGCCGCGCCAAACAAATGGCCTTCAACGCCGAGAACGGCATCACCCCGCGCGGCGTGGTCAAACAAGTGCGCGACCTCATCGACGGCGTCTACAGCGAAAAAGCCGGCAAAGCCCAGCAAGCGTTGGAGTTGGCCAAGGCCTCATTGGAGGAGTTGAGCGAGCGCGATCTGGCCAAAGAAATCAAACGGCTGGAAAAACAAATGCTCGAACACGCTCGACAAATGGAGTTCGAACAGGCTGCGCGGGTGCGGGACCAACTCGCCGCACTCAAGCAAAAAGTATTCGGTTCAGGTCCGCACGACCAAAATATTGTGTCGTTAAGCGAAATAAGGGCTCAAAATAGGTAGAAACCCCAGGTATTTGTCGGGGACAAAAGGGGTTATTCTCGGGATACCCGAGCAAAACATTCGGTTTTAGACTATACTTGACAGAAATAGTCAACAAAGCCGCAACCTAACCCCAAAAGGAGTCTGTCATGCGTCTCACTACCAAAGGCCGCTTCGCGGTCACTGCCATGATCGATTTGGCCCTGCGCCAAAACAACGGACCGGTCACGCTTGCGGCCATCAGCCAGCGTCAGCAAATCTCGCTGTCGTATTTGGAACAACTGTTTGGCAAGCTGCGCCGGCACGACCTCGTCGAGTCCACCCGTGGGCCCGGCGGCGGCTACACCCTGGGCCGCAAGGCTTCCGAGATCACGGTGGCAGACATCATCGTCTCGGTGGATGAGCCCATTGACGCCACGCACTGCGGCGGCAAAGAAAACTGCCTTGGCGACTCCGGCCGTTGCATGACGCACGAGCTGTGGGCTTCGCTCAACCAGCGCATGGTCGAATTCCTCGACTCCGTGACGCTGCAAAAACTGGTGGACGATCAACTCGCCAAGGGCGTGCAGATTGAAGACAGCGCCAAGCCCGCTTTGCGCCGTGCGATCTCCAGCACCCCCGTGGTCAAGCCCATCCGCGTCAACGCACCGAACTCGGTGTTTGCGCTGGGCACGGCCTTGGCCAAGAGCTGATCGCACGCTGTTTTTTCCTCTTCGTTTTACCCTGAGTTCAACATGACACCGCATTTCCCGATTTACATGGATTACGGGGCCACCACACCGGTGGATCCCCGCGTGGTTGACGCCATGATCCCCTGGCTGCGTGAGCACCACGGCAACCCCGCTTCGCGCAGCCATGCCTGGGGTTGGGAGGCGGAAGAGGCGGTGGAGAAGGCGCGCGCCGATGTCGCCGCCTTGCTCAACGCCGATGCACGAGAAATCGTCTGGACTTCAGGGGCCACCGAGTCAAACAACCTCGCCATCAAAGGCGCGGCGCACTTCTATCAAGGCAAGGGCAAGCACCTCATCACCGTCAAGACCGAACACAAAGCGGTTCTCGACACCATGCGTGAGCTGGAGCGCCAAGGCTTTGAAGTGACTTACCTAGACGTGCAGCCCGATGGCTTGCTCGACCTCAACCGCTTGAAAGACGCCCTGCGTCCTGACACCATCCTCGTGAGCGTGATGGCCGTCAACAACGAGATTGGCGTCATTCAAGACTTGGCCACCATCGGGGGGCTCTGCCGCGAGCGCGGCATCCTCTTGCATGTGGACGCGGCGCAGGCCACGGGCAAGATGGACCTCGACTTGAGCACGCTCCCCGTCGATCTCATGAGCCTCGCCTCGCACAAGACCTATGGCCCCAAAGGCATTGGCGCGCTGTATGTGCGCCGCAAGCCCCGCGTGCGCCTCGAAGCGCAAATGCACGGCGGCGGTCACGAGCGTGGCATGCGCAGCGGCACCTTGCCCACCCACCAGTGTGTGGGCATGGGCGAAGCCTTCCGCCTCGCCAAACTCGAAATGACGCAAGACTACGCCCACGCCAAAACCCTGCAGCGGCGCTTGCTCAATGGCCTTCAAGATTTGGAGCAAGTCTTCATCAACGGTCACCTGGAAAAACGGGTGCCGCACAACCTCAACATGTCGTTCAATTACGTCGAAGGCGAGTCGCTCATCATGGGCATCAAGGGCTTGGCCGTCTCCTCGGGCTCGGCCTGCACCTCGGCCAGCTTGGAGCCCAGCTATGTGCTGCGCGCCTTGGGCCGCAGTGACGAACTCGCTCACAGCAGCCTGCGCATGACGATTGGCCGCTTCACGACCGAGCAAGAGATCGACTACGCCATCGCCACGATCCGCGAAAATGTCGAAAAACTGCGCGAGCTCAGCCCCTTGTGGGAAATGTACAAAGATGGGGTGGACCTCAGCACCATCCAGTGGGCCGCCCATTGATTCCATTCAGGAGGACAACAAAAAATGGCTTACTCTGAAAAGGTCATCGACCACTACGAAAACCCCCGTAACGTGGGCTCTTTTGACAAGGGCGACGATTCGGTTGGCACCGGCATGGTGGGCGCGCCCGCCTGCGGCGACGTCATGAAGCTGCAAATCAAGGTCAACCCCAGCACCGGCGTGATCGAAGACGCGCGCTTCAAGACCTATGGCTGTGGCTCGGCCATTGCGTCTTCTTCCCTCGTGACCGAGTGGGTCAAGGGCAAAACCCTCGACGAAGCCGCCGCGCTCAAAAACAGCCAAATCGCCGAAGAGCTGGCCTTGCCGCCGGTCAAGATCCACTGCTCGATCCTGGCCGAAGACGCCATCAAGGCCGCTGTGGACGACTACCGCAAAAAGCACATCCAATAAACGCCGTTTCCTCGCATGGCCATCTCTCTCACCGAATCCGCCGCCCGCCACGTCAGCCGCTACCTCTCCAAGCGCGGTAAGGGCGTGGGCGTGCGCCTGGGCGTGAAAACCACGGGTTGTTCGGGCCTGGCCTACAAACTCGAATACGTCGACCAAATCGAACCCGAGGACGTGGTCTTTGAAGACCACGGCGTGAAGGTGCTGGTCGATCCGCGCAGCCTGTCCTACATTGACGGCACCGAACTCGATTTCGTGCGCGAGGGTTTGAACGAGGGTTTCCGCTTCAACAACCCCAATGAGCGCGATCGCTGCGGCTGCGGCGAATCCTTCCGCGTCTGACATGAGCGAGCCCTCCTGGCCCGCCCGGCTGACGGCGGACGATTTCAGTTTGTTTCAGCTCCCGCGTCAGTTTGCCTTGGTGCGCGAAGACCTCGACGCGCGCTGGAAGGCCTTGCAGCGCGAGGCCCATCCGGACCGATTTGCCGCCGAAGGCCAGGCCGCGCAGCGCGTGGCCATGCAATGGTCGGTGCGCATCAACGAAGCCTACCAGCGCCTCAAAGATCCCCTGCGTCGTGCCGCCTACCTGTGTGAGCTCGCGGGCGTGCCCATCGACGCCGAGCGCAACACCGCCATGCCCACGGCGTTTTTGCAGCAGCAAATGGCTTGGCGCGAGCAACTCGAAGAGGCCCAAACCGAGGACGAGCTCCTGCAATTGCACGACGCCGTGCGCCAGGCCCGCGTGGCCGGCGAGGCCCAGCTCCATGCTTGCTTGGACACCACGCCCGATGTGGCGCGCGCGGCCCAAGAGGTGAGGGCGCTCATGTTCGTGGCCCGTTTTGCGCAAGAGGTTGAGCGCCGCTTGGACGCCCTCGCCGGGGCTTGACGCCCCGATCACCGACAATGGCAGCATCATGGCACTGTTACAGATTTCCGAACCGGGCCAAGCCCCTGACCCCCACCAGCGCCGCATCGCGGTCGGCATCGATTTGGGCACCACCCATTCCCTGGTCGCCAGCGTGCGCCATGGCGTGGCCGAATGCCTGCCCGATAACGACGGGCAGGTGATCCTGCCCTCGGCCGTGCGCTACCTCGGGGAGGGGCGCCGCCAAATTGGCGCTGCTGCGCTTGCCCAAGCCGGTGAGGACCCGGCCAACACCGTCGTCTCCGTCAAGCGCCTCATGGGCCGCAAGCGGGCCGACATCGCCCACGCCGATCGACTGCCCTACACCTTGGTCGATGGCGCGGGCATGGTTGCCATCCAAACCCTGGAGGGCGCGAAAACCCCCGTGGAGGTGAGCGCGGAGATCCTCGCCACCCTGCGCTACCGCGCCGAAGACACTTTCAACGACGACTTGTTTGGCGCCGTCATCACCGTGCCGGCGTACTTTGACGACGCGCAACGCCAAGCCACCAAGGACGCCGCCCAATTGGCCGGCCTGCATGTGCTGCGCCTCATCAACGAGCCCACCGCCGCAGCCATTGCCTACGGGCTCGATCAAGGCAGCGAGGGCGTGTATGCCGTCTACGACCTGGGCGGCGGCACCTTTGACATTTCCATTCTGCGTTTGACGCGCGGCGTCTTTGAGGTGCTCGCCACCGGTGGGGATTCCGCGCTCGGCGGCGACGACTACGACCGCGCGCTCGCCGCCTGGGCGCTCGCGCAAACGGGCTTGCAAGCCACCACAGCGCAAGACCTCGCGCGCTTGAACCAAGCGGCCCGCCAGTGCAAGGAGGCCCTCACGGACGCCGAGGAAGTCTCCCTCACCGTGGCGCTCGCCCAAGGCCCCCTGCAATGCACTGTGCGCCGGGCCGACTTCGAGGCCTGCACCCAGAGCCTGACCCAGCGCACCCTGCAAGCGGTGCGCAAATGCCTGCGCGATGCCGATTTAAGCGCGAGCGACATCCAAGGCGTGGTCATGGTGGGCGGCTCGACCCGCATGCCGCAAATCCAGCGCGCCGTGGGCGAGCTCCTGGGCTGCACGCCCCTCAACAACCTCAACCCTGACGAAGTGGTGGCGCTCGGCGCGGCCATTCAAGCCAATCAATTGGCGGGCAACAACCCCGATGGCGAACTGCTCTTGCTCGATGTCATCCCGCTCTCCTTAGGGATCGAGACCATGGGCGGCTTGGTCGAGCGCATCGTGCCGCGCAACCAGACCATCCCCATTGCGATGGCGCAGGATTTCACGACCTACCAAGACGGCCAAACCGCGCTGGCGCTGCATGTGGTGCAGGGCGAACGCGATTTGGTGCAGGACTGCCGCAGCCTCGCGCGCTTTGAGCTGCGCGGCATCCCCCCCATGGCTGCGGGGGCGGCGCGCATTCGCGTGACCTTCACCATCGACGCCGATGGCCTCCTGAGCGTGAGCGCACGCGAACAGCTCTCGGGCGTGGAGGCCACGATCGCCGTCAAGCCCTCTTACGGCCTCTCGGACGACGACATCGCCCGCATGCTGCAAGACAGTTTCTCCACCGCCAAACAAGACATGCAGGCGCGCGCCTTGGTCGAAGCCCGGGTGGACGCCGATCGCCTGCTGCTCGCTACCCAAAGCGCGCTCGCCGCCGATGGCGATTTGCTCGACGCGCCCACCCGCGCCGCCATCGATGCGCGCATGGCCGCCCTGCGCGAGACGGCTCAGGGCAGCGACCCCGCCGCCATCGAGGCCGCCATTGACGACCTGGCCAAAGGCACCGAGGCCTTTGCCGCCGAACGCATGAACCGGGGCATTCAGCAAGCCCTGGCTGGACAACACATCGAGAATTTGTAATGCCCAAGCTGCACATCCTGCCCCATGCCGAACTCTGCCCCCAAGGGGCTGAAATCGAGGCCCCCAGTGGCCACACCGTTTGCGAAGCGCTGCTGGAGAACCACATCGCCATCGAGCACGCCTGCGACATGAGCTGCGCTTGCACCACCTGCCACGTGATCGTGCGCCAGGGCTATGAGTCGCTCAATGCGCCGGAAGAAAACGAGGAAGACTTGCTCGACCGCGCCTGGGGCCTGGAGCCGCAATCGCGCCTGAGCTGCCAAGCCATTCTGGGGCAGCGTGATTTGGTGGTGGAAATCCCCAAGTACACCATCAACCACGCCAAGGAAAATCACTGACCATGCGCCAGATCTTCTTGGACACCGAAACCACCGGCCTCTCGGCCGAGGCGGGCGACCGCATCATCGAGATCGGCTGCGTGGAGCTCGTCAACCGTCAGCTCACCGGTCAAAACCTGCACTTCTACCTCAACCCCGAGCGCGACAGCCATGAGGACGCGCTCAAAGTGCACGGCATCAGCAACGAGTTTTTGCGCGACAAGCCCAAGTTTGCTGAGGTGGCCTCGCAAATCGCCGATTACCTGCGCGGCGCGGAGGTGATCATCCACAACGCGGCCTTTGACGTCGGCTTCTTGGACAAAGAGTTCGAGCGCTGCCAGATGCCGCCCCTGTCGGCGCTGGTGGCCCAAGTGGTGGACACCCTCGCCATGGCCAAGGAACTCTACCCTGGCAAGCGCAACTCGCTCGACGCACTGTGCGATCGCTTGGGCGTCGATAACTCCGCGCGCACCTTGCACGGCGCTTTGCTCGACGCCGAGCTCCTCGCCGACGTCTACATCCACATGACGCGCGGGCAAGACGCCTTGCTCATGGAGGCCCCGGTGGAGAGCGGCCCGGTGGCCGCACGCACCGACATCGATGTCAGCCAAGTGCAGCTGCCTGTGCTGCAACCCTCGGAAGCCGAGCGCAGCGCCCATGAGGAAGTGCTCGCCCAGATCGACAAATCGAGCCAAAACAAAACGGTTTGGCGTCAGGCTGCGGCGGCGCTTGACTGATGGCCCATGCCGGCAAAACGCTGGCAAATGATGGGCACCACCGCCAGAAACGCCGCCACGTGCATGGCGATCACGTCGCGGTGGGAGGCGCCAGTGGTGTCGCGGTAGACATGGCGGCGAATCGCCAAGTGAGAAATATTCCCGTGCAACACCCAACCGAGCTCGTGCAGCAGGGCAGGGTCCTCCAGCGGGGGCACGCCCGCCGCCTCGGCCGCCTCGGTGGCGATGGTCTCCAGTAAGCGCTTGATGATGCCCGTGATGTAGGTCGGCGCGTACTCCACTTCGGCCAGCGAGGAGTACAGAAAGAGGCGCAACCAACCGCGCGTGAGCAGCGTCTCGTAGTAGGTCACATAAAACGTTTCGAGCCGCTCCGCCAGCGGCACGCGGCGGTCGCGCAATTGCTCCAGCCAAACCGCTTTGAAGGGGCCGGCGATGTTGCGTTCATACACCGCATTGATCAGGCTCGCCTTGTTCGGAAAGAAGCTGTAGAGCAGGCGCTGCGAAACCCCACAGGCCTCGGCCAAGGCGCGCGTTTGCGCCGTGAGGCCATATTCGGCAAAGAACTCAAACGCCTTCTCCAAGATTTGCTCGCGCCGTGCGTGCGCGGGCAGCCGCGCCGTGGCGCGGCGCGGGCGTGGCGTGCCATCGGCGCTCGCGGTCCGACGCGGGGGGCGGGCTTGGCCCACCAAAAGATCCGATTTCGCCTTCATGGGTTCGATGTGGGGGTGTACGAGGTTGACATGCTAGCGCCTCTTATGCCTAGAATATATCGTCAGGTGACGATAAGCAAGACCCCCCAGCAGGAGCCCCCCATGATTTATGAAATGCGAACCTACCAGGTCCAGCCTGGCAAAGCGGCTGAATTTCTCAAGATGTACGAGGCCGACGGCCTGCCCATCATCGGCCAGTACGCCAAGCTCATTGGCTGTTGGGTGAAAGAGTCAGGTGTCCTCAACTCCACCGTCTTCATTTGGGCGTATGAGGATTTTGGGCACCGCACCAGCCAACGCGCCTTGCTCATGAAAGATGCCCAATGGCAGCAGTTTGTGCCCCGCATGTTGCCTTACTTGGTACATCAGGAAAGCGTCTTTCTCAACCCCGCCGCGTTTTCCCCGCTGTCCTAAACAACATCGTCACTTGACGATAAGCATGCCAAGCACCAGAATGACCCCATCCGTAGCCCTGCTATGCGCCCCAGCGCCAGAGGGTGTCTACCGGGCCCGCCCCCTTTCTTTCTCAAGGAGTTCGAACCATGTCTGATCTGTTTCACGAAGCCTCCCGCCGCGATTTCCTCAAGCTCTCTGCCGCCGCAGGCTTGGCCGGCAGTGGGGCGCTCGCCTTGCCCGCTCACGCCCAGTCGGCCCCGCTGAATTTCTACACCTGGTCGGCCGCAGTGGACTTGGTCAAGAGCCACCTCACGGCCTTTGAACTCAGCACCAAGATCAAGGTCAACTACAGCAACTCGCCTTGGGCGCAGTACCGCGAGGCCATGGTCACCAAATTCGTGGGCAAGGCCCCGATTGACGTGCTCTGGGTATCCGACAGCTGGCTGCCCGAGTGGGCCGAAGCGGGCTGGATCGCGCCAGTCGATGGCATGACCAACCTCACCCAGTACAACGCCGAGACCGATGATTTCTGTCTGCAATCCATGCGCTACAAAGGCAAGCAGTACGGCCTGACCTATTACAGCGATTACATGGCCTTCTTCTACGACGACGCCGTGCTCAAAAAAGCGGGCATCAAAGCGCCCCCGAAGACCTGGAGCGAACTCACCGAGCAGTGTCTGGCCATCAAGAAGGCGGGCTTGTCCGAGTACCCCATGATGCTCTCCATGGCCCGCGAGAGCTGGCTCATTGAATTCCTCAGCGCCTTGGTGTTCTCCAATGGCGGTCGCTTTGTGGACGATGCCGGTGTCTCCGTCATGGCCGATCCGAAGAAGGGCGCGCAACAAGCCCTGCAATGGGTGGTGGACGCCGTGACCAAGCACAAGATCATCTCCCCCGCCTGCGTGGAGACGGGTGAGCTCAACGGCCTCAAGGCCTTTGGCTCGGGCAACCATGCGTTTGCGCTGCTCAGCCGCTACCGCATCCGCACCTTGAACGACCCCAAGCAATCGGCCATCGCCGGTCGCGTCAAACAAGCCCTGATGCCCGCAGGCGTCGGCGGCTCCCACGCCACCGTGGGTTGGATGCGTTTCCACGGCATGACGGCGCAGGCCGCGGCCGACAAGAACAAAGCCGCCAACGCCGCCAAACTCATCGAGTGGTTCGGCGGCAAGGCCGGTAGCCAGTACCAGTTCCAGAAGATGCTCTTCAATGACTTGGGCTCGGGCTTTGGCGTCAAGGGCCTCTTCAAAGACCCCGACATCCAAGAGAGCTACAAAAAGTACGCCGACATCGCCATGTTCGAGAAACAGCAGTTGCTCGCGCGCAAGAAGGACGTCATCTCGCGCTGGTTTGGCGAGTGGGATGAAGTCAACGGCACGGCCTGGCAGTCCGCCGTGGTGGGCAAGTCCAGCGTGGAGGCGGCGCTCAAGAAGTCTTCCGACGCTTGGAACGACATGCGCAAGGCCTAAGTTCGCCCGCCGCAGCGTGCAAGACGGCGGCGCGTGCCGCCGTCCGCACGTGTTGCGGTGCTTGGATTCTTTGATTCACCGCCCCTTTTCGTGAAACGCCCACTCACCTCCCACGGCAGCGCTTACGACCAGCGCAGCGCCATGGTCTTTCTCGCCCCGATGTACCTCATCCTGGGGGCGGTCGCCGTCTTTCCCGTGCTCTATTCCTTCTGGATCAGCCTGCACGACTTGAAGCTCACCCGGCCGCACCGCGTGCCCTTCGTCTGGTTTGACAACTACCTCAAGATCTTTGCCGACCCGCTTTTTTGGGAGTCGGTGGTGCGCACCGCCACCTTCACCGTGAGCTCGGTGCTGGCCATCATGGTCATCGCCACCCTCATTGCCTTGCTCCTGAATGAGGAGTTCCGGGGCCGGCGCGTGCTCTCCGCGATTTTGCTCATTCCCTGGGCCATTCCCTATGTCGCCAATGGCTTGATGTGGAAGTGGATTTACGACTCGGGCTATGGCGCCTTGAACGGCCTCTTGCTGCAATTGGGCTGGATCGACAAATACCTCGTCATGTTGGGCGACACCGACAAGACCTTGCACCTGATCACCAACGCCTTCGTTTGGAAAGAGGTGCCGCTGGCGACCATCCTCATCCTGGTCACCCTCAAATCCATTCGGGCCGATCTCTACAGCGCGGCCAAGGTCGATGGTGCCAACGTCATGCAACGCTTCTTCCACATCACCTTGCCCCAATTGGTGCCGGGCTTTGCCCTGGTGATGATTTACGAGTCCATGATGGCCATTCGGCACTTTGACTTGTTCTTCATCCTCACCGAGGGCGGCCCCGCCGACGCCTCGCACGTCGTCTCCTGGCAGGTGTACGTGGAGACTTTCCGCAAGCTCGCCTTTGGCACGGGCTCGGCGCTGGCCTACATCATGGCCGTGGCGACCTTTGTGCTGGCGTATTTCGTCATCCGCAGCACCAGTAAAAAGCTATGAACGCCCCCCGAACCTCGCGTGCGCTCACCACCCGGCTCTGGGGCCGGCGAGCCCTTTTGTTCGTGGCCTCGCTGGTGGTGGCGCTCTACGTGCTCGCACCCATCGCTTGGCTGGTCTCCTCCTCGCTGCAATCCGAAGCCGAAATCACCTCGGTGCCGCCGCACTGGATTCCCGAGCAGCCCACGCTCGAGAACTTTGAGGCCATCTTCAAGAGCCGCGACCAAGTCGTGACCTACGAAACCCGCAAAGTGGGCGATACCGCCACGGGCGGCTTTATTCCCTCAACCGCCGCCAATTTGCTGCCCTCCATGTGGAACAGCTTTTGTGTGGCCATTGCGGTGGTGGTGCTCAACCTGCTCGTGAGCCTGCCCGCGGCCTACGCGCTCGCCAAAATCCGCTTCAAGGGACGCTCGGCCTCCATCTACTTCATGCTCAGCACGCGCGTCATTCCCGACATCGCCCTGGTCGTGCCGTTCTTTTTGTTTGTGCAAAAGCTCGGGCTGATGGACAACCTCTGGTCGCTCATCATCACCTACTTGGCCATCACGGTGCCCTTTAGCATCTTCATCCTCACGGGCTACTTTGAATCCCTGCCCGAGGAGCTCGACAAGGCCGCGCGCGTGGACGGTTGTTCGCGCTTTGAGTCGCTGCTGTATGTGTTTTTGCCGCTGTCCCTGCCGTCCATGGTGGCGGTCATTCTCTTTACCTTCCTCACCAGCTGGAACGAGTTCTTGCTCGCCTTGATGTTCACCCAGACACCGGCATCGCAAACCATGCCCATCGTCGTGGCGTCATTCACCTCGGACTTCAACATCAGCTTTTCATTCATCAATGCCGCCGGCGTGATGGCCATCATTCCCCCCGTCATCATCGCGGTGGTGTTTGAGCGCTACATCGTCTCCGGCCTGACCGCTGGCGCGGTCAAGGGCTAAACCGCGTCATCCAAGGAGTCATTTCAAGTGGCCAGCATCAAATTCGCCGCCGTGGGCAAACGCTATCCCAATGGGTTCGTGGCCCTGGAGAACCTCAACCTGGAGATTGCCGACAAGGAGTTCCTCGTCCTGCTCGGCCCTTCGGGCTGCGGCAAGTCCACCACCCTCAACATGATCGCGGGCTTGGAGGACGTCACCGAGGGCGACCTGTGGTTTGACCAAACCCGCATGAACGACGTGCCCCCACACCGGCGCGACGTGGCCATGGTCTTCCAGAGCTATGCCCTCTACCCGCACAAGAGCGTGTACGACAACATCGCGTTTGGCCTGAGCATGCGCAAGTACCCCAAAGAGGAGATCGCGCGCCGGGTGCAAGACGCGGCGCGCAAACTCGAAATCGAATCCTTGCTCGACCGCCGCCCCGAGCAGCTCTCGGGCGGGCAGCGCCAGCGCGTGGCCTTGGGCCGCGCCATGGTGCGCCAGCCCCAGGTCTTCCTCATGGACGAGCCCCTCTCCAACCTCGACGCGGCCCTGCGCATCTCCATGCGCGCGGAAATCAAGGCCTTGCACCAGGCCATGCAAACCACCTTTGTGTACGTCACCCACGATCAGGCCGAAGCCCTCACGCTGGCCGACCGCATCGTCGTCATGCGCAGTGGGGTGGTGCAGCAAATGGGCACCCCCAACGACATCTACGAGCGCCCGCGCAACATGTTCGTGGCCTCCTTCCTGGGCAACCCGCCCATGAACTTTGTCCGTGGCGCGCTCGCGCGCCGCGAGGGGCGCGTGTTCTTTGACGCGCCTGGCCTGCAAATCGAAGTCGTGCCCGAGCTCGCCAATCGACTCGCTGCGCAAGCCAGCGGCCCCGCCGTGCTCGGATTGCGCGCCGAAGACGTCACCGACGAAGCCGCCGGCCCGCACCACAGCCAACTCAGCGGACGCGTGGTCTCGGTCCTGCCCGTGGGTTCAGATCAATTTCTGGAAATTGACGTGGGTGGCGCGCGCGTCTTTCTGCGCTTGGGCAAAGAGAGCCGCTGGCGCGTGGGCGAGACCGCGCAGGTCTCGGTCAACCTGCACCGCATCCACCTCTTTGACCAAGCGAGCGAGCACAGCCTCTTGTGGCCTTGAGCCCGGCCTCGCACAGGAGTACCGCCCTTGAAACCCGCCCCGTTCACCTACCACCGCGCGCCAAGCCTGGACGCCGCGCTCACGGTGCTGGCCACGCACGGGGCGCAAGCCAAACCCTTGGCCGGTGGGCAAAGCCTCGTGCCCATGATGAACCTGCGCTTGGCCCAGCCCGCGCACCTCGTGGACCTCAACGACTTGCTCGAATGGCAACGCATTTGGGAAGAACCCGAGCACTTGGTCTTGGGGTTTCTCAACCGCCACCACCAAGTCGCACAGTCAGAGCGCGTCAAAGCGCTGTGCCCGCTCATGGCGCAAATGGTGCAAACCATTGGCCACGAACCCATTCGCCACCGTGGCACGCTCGGCGGCAGCCTCGCCAATGCCGATCCCGCCGCCCAATGGGTGTTGCTCGCCATCACCCTTGAGGCCGAGATTGGCCTGCGCAGCACCCAAGGCGAGCGCTGGTTGCCCGCGCGGGAATTCTTCTTGGCCGCCATGACCACCGCAGCGCGGGCCGACGAACTGCTCGTGGCCATTCGCGTGCCCAAGGCCCGTGCGGGCGAGGTGCACGCCTACGAGATGTTCAACCGCCGCCATGGCGACTACGCCCTGGCCGCGGTCGCCTTAACGCTCGAGTTGCACGACGGCGTGGTGCGCACGCTGCGCTTGGGCGTGGCCGGTGGCACGCCGGTGCCGCAGGGCCTGCATGCGTTGGCGCCGGCGTTTTGTGCCCAAGTGCCTGACGCCGCTTGGCGTGCGCGCTTGGCCCAAGCGGTGCGCGACGCCTTCACCCCCGATGACGACCCGGAAGTGCCCGCCACCTACCGACGCGATTTGGTCCACACCCTGACCTTGCGCGCCTTGGCCTCGGCCACGTCTTCTTTGCAGAAGGTGCATGCATGAACGAGCAGACCCTGACCTTGACGGTGAATGGCCAGAACCACGAGATCGTGGCCGCGCCCCGCCTCTTGCTCTCCGACGCCTTGCGTGACCTCTGCCAACTCACCGGCACCCACGTGGGCTGTGAGCACGGGGTGTGTGGCGCGTGCACCGTGCTGGTCGACGAACAACCCTCCCGCGCGTGCCTGACCTTTGCCGTGCAAATGGAAGGCCACGCCGTGCGCACCATCGAGTCGGTGGGCGAGCCCGCGCGCCTCTCGGTGCTGCAACAAGCCTTGCACGAGTGCCACGGCCTGCAATGCGGGTTTTGCACGCCCGGCATTGTCATGAGCTTTGAAGCCTATTTGCGCGACCATCCGGACCCGAGCGAGGCCGAGGTGCGCGCCGTGCTCTCGGGACACCTCTGCCGCTGCACCGGGTATCAAAACATTGTGGACGCCATTTTGTTGGCGGCGCGCCGTTTGCGCGAGGCGAGGGCGGCATGAGGGCGCAACCGGCATTTCGTCACATCGGCGCCGACCACCGGCGCAAAGAGGACGCACGCCTGCTCACCGGGCGGGGCCGCTACATTGACGACATTGCCGTGCCCCACGCCTTGCATGCCTGCTTTGTGCGCTCGCCCCATGCCCACGCGCGCATTTGCGGCATCGACACCACCGCGGCGCGCGCCTTGCCCGGCGTGGTGGCGGTGTACACCGGGGAGGACGTGGCGCAGTGGGTCACGCGCCACCGCATGGCCCCGCCCATCGATGGCCTCAAACCCATGGAGATGGACGCCTTGCCCCGCGATCGCGTGCGCTTCCAGGGCGACCCCGTGGCCTGCGTGGTGGCGGTGGACCGCTACGTGGCCGAAGACGCCGCCGCTCTGGTGCAGGTCGATTACGAACCCTTGCCCTCGGTCAATACCTTGGCCCAAGCCATGGCTCCCAACGCGCCCTTGGTCGACCCGGAAGTGGCGGGCAACTTGGTCTCGCACCAGCACGACCAGTTTGGCGATGTGGCCGCAGCCAAAGCCCGCGCACACCGCGTGATTGAAAGCACCTTCTCGCAACACCGCCAAACCCATTTGCCCATCGAGACGCGTGGCTGCATTGCGATCTGGGATGCCGGTCGTCAGCACCTGGATTTCCATGTGGGCAATCAGGTGCCGCACCCCTACCGCACCACACTCGCGGGTCGGCTGCGCTTGGCCGAATCGCAAATCACCATCGTCTCGCCCGATGTGGGCGGCGGCTTTGGCCAAAAAATCGCCCTCTACCGCGAGGAGCTCTGCGTCGCGGCCATCGCCATCGAGCTGCAGCGCCCGGTGCGCTGGCGCGAAGATCGGCTGGAGAACCTGCTCGCGTCCTCGCAGGCGCGGGAAGATTTCTGCCAAACCCGTGTGGCGGTGGATGCCGAGGGGCGCATCCTGGCGCTGGAGCTGAGCATCCTGGAGGATTTTGGCGCCTACAGTTTCTACCCCGGCAACTACCTCGCCCGCGTGGTGGCCATGATCATCACCGGCCCCTACCGAATTCAAAACTACGCCTACGACGTCAAGGTTTTGCTCTCCCACAAAGTGGGCGCGGGCCCCATGCGCGCGCCCATGGCCATCACGAGCTGGATCATGGACGGCACGATGGACGCCATCGCGCGCGAACTCCAGTTAGACCCCTTGGCCGTGCGGCGCCTCAACATGCTGCAGCCCGAGGAGTTGCCCTACACCATGCCCACCGGCGAGGTGCTTGCCGATGTCACCCCGCGCGCCACCCTCGACGCGGCCGTGGCCGCCATGGGCTACGAAACCTTCCGCGCCGAACAAGCCACGGCGCGCGCCGCTGGGCGCTGGCTCGGGCTGGGCATTTGCACCGTGGTGGAGTCCACCACCTACGGCTCGAAGTTCTACAAGTCCGCCGGCATCCCCG
Source organism: Limnohabitans sp. (assembly GCA_018883455.1). Lineage (GTDB taxonomy): Bacteria > Pseudomonadota > Gammaproteobacteria > Burkholderiales > Burkholderiaceae_C > Limnohabitans. The sequence continues at coordinate 15,753 of VEQC01000028.1, forward strand.
GCTCGGGACACGAGGCCGCTTGGGTGCGCATTGAACCCACTGGCGTCGTACACGCCTCGGTGGGCCTGAGCGCGACCGGGCAGGGCTATGAAACCTCGCTCGCCAACGCCGTGGCCGAAGGCCTGGGCGTGCACCCCTCGCAAGTGCGCTTGCTCCTCGGCCACACCGACATCGCGCCCTACGGCATGGGCAGCCGCGGCGCGCGCGGCGGCACCGCAGGCGGTGGCACGCTCTACCTGTGCGCCCAAGAGGCGCGCGCGGCCGTGCTGGCCATTGCCGCGCACCGCCTGGGCCAACCCGTGGCCCAACTCGACCTCATCGACGGTCAGGTCTACACCCACGTCGACGGCCAAGCCCGCGAAGCCGGCCTCAGCCTGGCCGATCTGGCGCGCACCGCCTACCTCGACCCACTCGCCTTGCCCCCCGGCATGAACCCAGGGCTGGAGTTCCACCTCACCCACGAGCCCCCGCCCATGACCTACTCCAACGCCACCCATGTGTGCAGCGTGGAGGTGGACCCCGGCACCGGGCAGGTGCGCATCCTGCGCTACATCGTGGCCGAAGACTGCGGCACGGTGCTCAGCCCCGTGGTGGTCGAAGGCCAGCAGCATGGCGCCATCGCCATGGGCTTGTCGGGCTCCTTGCTCGAACACATCCGCTACGACCCCGAGAACGGCCAGAACCTCAGTGGCACCTTGGGCGAGTACCTCATGGCCACGGCGGCGGAATTGCCGCGCTTTGAGCTCTTGCCCATGCACACCCCCAACCAGGCCACCGCCGCCGGCATCAAAGGCATGGCCGAGGGCGGGGTGATGGGGGCCATTGGCGCCATCAGCAACGCCGTGAGCGATGCGCTGGCACACTTAGGGGTGGTCGTGCAGGCGCAACCCATCACCCCCATGCGCGTGCACCAATTGATTCAACAAGCCAAACAACAGAAAGGATCCCCCTCCACATGAGCACCGCTGCCAAACCCCGTGTTGCATTCATCGGTCTGGGCATCATGGGCCAGAGCATGGCCGGCCACCTCTTGGCCGCCGGATACCCGCTCAACCTCTACAACCGCAGTGCCGACAAAATGGCCGCCTTGGTCGCCAAAGGCGCGCGCGCCTGTGCGTCGCCCGCCGAAGCCGCCAAGGACGCGCAGGTCGTCATCACCATGGTGGGCTTCCCCAGCGATGTCGAAGAAGTCTGGCTCGGCCCGCAAGGCATTGTCAAAGCCGCGCACAACGCGCTGCTCATCGACATGACCACCTCCAGCCCCGAGCTCGCGCGCAAACTCGCGCAGGCCGCCTCGGCAGCGGGCCACCGCGCGCTCGACGCGCCCGTCTCCGGCGGCGACGTGGGCGCGCGCGAAGCCAAGCTCTCCATCATGGTGGGGGGCGAGCCCGCCGCCTTTGAAGAAGCCTTGCCCGTGCTCCAGTGCATGGGCACCAACGTGCGCTTGCTCGGGCCCGCCGGGGCAGGGCAGCACACCAAGATGGCCAACCAACTCGTGATCGCCTCCACCATCATGGGCGTGTGCGAAGGCCTCGCCTACGCCAAAGCCGCGGGCCTGGACCCCAGCGCCGTGCTGCAAACCATTGGCTCGGGCGCGGCCTCAAGTGCCCAGCTCAACGTGATGGGGCCGCGCATCGTCAAAGGCGACTTTGAGCCCGGCTTCTTCATCATGCACTTCTTGAAGGACGTGGGCATCGCGCTCTCCGAAGCCGATCTCATGCACCTGAACCTGCCCGGCGCGAAACTCTCCAAGTCCCTCTACGAGACCTTGGCCGAGCGCGGCTTGGAGCGTGCCGGCACGCAAGCGCTCTACAAGTATTACGAGGAGCCCCAATCATGAGTCTGGAATTCGCGGGCGAGGTGCGCCTGCCCGTGGCCCGCGAGCGGGCCTGGGCCGGCCTCAACGATCCCGAGCTCTTGCGCCGCGCCATCGTGGGCTGCACCCAGCTCGAGCGCACCGACCCCGACCGCTTCTTGGCCGTCCTCACCGCCCGGGTGGGGCCCATCAGCGTGACCTTTCGCGGCGAGCTGCACATCCAGGATCCCAAGCCCCCCGCGTCCTACACCTTGAGCGCCCAAGCCAAAGGCGGAGCGGCCGGCTTTGGCAGCATGAACGCCCACGTGCAACTCGAAGCCATCAGCCCCACAGAGACGCAGCTGCGCTACCAGGCCCAAGCCCAAGTCGGCGGCAAACTCGCCAGCGTGGGCCAGCGCCTCATCCAAAGCGTGGCGCAAAAACAAGCGGATGATTTCTTCCAACGCTTCACCCAACTCTTGA
>VEQC01000210.1 GCA_018883455.1 Limnohabitans sp.
GGTGAGGTGCAGCTGATCGGCCGCCTTGTGGAAGGCGCCCAACTCCGCCACGGCCACGAAGGCCTGGATGCCGTCAAAGTCGATCTTCATCACACGCTCCCCGTTTGCCGTGCATTCTAGGCACCCGTAGGTGCCCGAGCGCACATGAGGGCTTGCACTGAGCGGCGCACCCCGTAGGTCGCCCCAGGGTACGTGTACCATGCGAGCATCCCTTTCAATCAGGAGTCAGTGATGCGTTACCTCGTGATGGCCGCAATGTGGGGCTTGGCCACCCTCTCCGCGCAAGCGGCCGACCCGGCGGTGAAAAAGTCCGATTCAGGCATCTGCCACGACAGCACCAGCCCCTCGTATGCCAACACCAAGAAGTTTGCGCCTTTCAACAGCATGGACGAATGCGTCAAGAGCGGCGGTCGCCCCCCAGCCAACGCCCCCGCGCCCATGAGCATGGTCAAGAAGTCCGATAGCGGTATCTGCCACGACAAGAGCAGCCCCCACTATGAGAAAACGCAGAAGTTCACCGAATTCAAGTCGATGGACGAGTGCATGAAGAGCGGTGGCCGCGCGCCGAAATAAGCGCGCTTAGTCGGGCCAGTACACGCACTTGTCACCGCTGTGGGGGCGCTCCACGCTCACCCGGCAGAGTTGCGGCAGCGAGCCCTTGAGGCTACGGTAGATGTATTGCGCCAGATTCTCCAGGGTGGCCGGGCCGATGCCCGGCACTTCGTCCAAAAAGTGATGGTCGAGTTGATCGCGCACCGCGGCCATCGCTTGGCGCACCAAACCCAAATCCATGAGCATGCCCGTCTCGGGATGGGGCTCACCGCGCAGGGTGATTTCGGCGTGGTAGGTGTGGCCATGAATTCGGCGCGAGCCCTCGGCCTCCACCTGGCGGCGCAGCGTGTGGGCGGCATCGAAATAAAAACGTTGACTCAGCTCGATCGTCATGGGATCCCAATCCATTTATGCGTTTGCACGCTCAAGCGCCAGCGCGGGTGTTGCAAGCAGTAGTCCACGGTGGCTTGGGTGTGTTGCCGCCGCAGCGGCCCGTCCAGGGGTTGCAAAAAGAAATGCGTGAAGTTGAGCCCCTCAAATCGGGCGGGGTCGACGCCGGCCTGCGGGTAGACCAGCTTGAGCTCTTGCCCCTGCGTGATCACCGTGGGGGCGTCCCCCTTGGGGCTCATGCACAGCCAGTCAATACCGGGCGGCGGGGGCAAGGTGCCATTGGTCTCCACGGCAATGCGAAAGCCCTGCGCGTGCAAGGCCTCCACCAGGGCCGTGTCCACTTGCAAGAGCGGCTCGCCACCGGTGAGCACCACCAGCCGATGCGCGGCATCGGCCGCTGGCCACTGGGCGGCCACCGCCGCCGCCAGCGCGCGGGCGTTTTCAAACTTGCCGCCACCGGGGCCGTCCGTGCCCACAAAATCGGTGTCACAAAACGTGCAGGCCGCCGTGGCCCGGTCTTCTTCACGACCGCTCCAGAGGTTGCAGCCGGCAAAACGGCAGAACACCGCGGGTGAGCCGGCCTGCGCCCCTTCGCCTTGCAGGGTGTAGAAAATTTCCTTGACGCTGTATGTCATCCCCCGATTTTCGCAGGATTGGCGGCCCCCCTCGGGTACGATGTCCCACCATGCAATTGCAGGATGTCCTGTTTAGTCAAGGTTTTGGTACACGTCGGGTTTGCGCCGGTCTCGTGCAGCAAGGCCATGTCCGCTTGCCCGAAGGGGCAGGCTGGGTCGTTTGCGACGATCCCACCCAGGATCTCGACCTCGCCCCCGGCGACGGTTTTGAAGTCCAGGGCCGGGTTTGGCCCTACCACCCCCGCGCTTACATCCTTTTGAACAAGCCCGCGGGCTATGAGTGCTCCCATAAGCCGTCGGCCTGGCCCCCCATCTACAGCCTCCTGCCGGCCCCCCTGCGACAGCGCCCGCAAAAAGGGGCGATTCAGGGGGTGCAGGCCGTGGGCCGGCTCGACCAAGACACCACGGGCCTGTTGTTGCTCACCGACGATGGCGCACTCATCCACCGGTTGAGTTCTCCCAAGCACCACGTTCCCAAAATCTACGAGGTGGTGGTGGCCGACCCCCTGCGGGGCGACGAGCCCGAGCGCCTGTGCGCGGGCGTCGTGTTGCATGACGACCCCCAGCCCGTGCGCGCCGCCGCGTGTGTGCCCACCGGCGCGCAGCAACTCCAGCTCACGCTCACCCAAGGCAAGTACCACCAAGTCAAGCGCATGCTCGCCGCCGTGGGGCACCGGGTGGTGGGTTTACATCGCTCCCAAATGGGGCAACTTCGCCTGCCCCCTGATCTCGCCCCCGGGCAATGGTGTTGGCTTGCGGCGGACGATCTGGCCCGGGCGCAACAAGCCGCATGAGGGGGTACATCAGCAGCCGTGGCGCGCCAGAAAAGCCGCCAAGGCGGACAAAACGGCCTCGGGCTGATCACGCTGCGGTGAATGCCCGCAATGGGCGAGCTTGAGTCGCTCGATGGGCCCCGCGGGGGTGATGTCATCAATTTGCGCCATCGTGCCGTAGGGGTCTTCCTCGCCTTGAATGGCCAGCACCGGCACGCCAATGCCTTGGCACTCGGCCCGAATGTCAAACGAGGCGAAGGCAGGACTGAGCCAGACGTCGTTCCACTGCCAGAAGGCGCTGTCGACGTCGGCATGAAAACGCGCCAGGCGCGCTCTCAAATCCCCCTGCAAATAAGCCGCTCGGGCGGCCTCAATGGCTTCAAGGGAGATGGGCTCGACCATCACATGCGGGGCCATGACCACGCACGCCGTGGTGGGAAACCGCGCGGCGTGGAGCAGGGCGATGCTGCCCCCGTCGGAATGTCCTACCAACACGGGGCGGGACAGGCCGCACTGGGCCAGCAAATCGGGCAGGGTCTCCCAAGCATGGCGGTGCATGTAATCGGCGGGGTGACGCCCGCCGCCGCGCACATCCACGATCGTCTCCGATTGGCCATAGCCCCGTCTGGAGTACACCAGGCCAGCCCGCCCCAAGGCGGCACAAACCCGCTCGGGCCAAGAGCCGCCGGGCCCCGCCCCCCAGAGGGCCACCGACCCCAGTCCCTCGTGCAAAAACACGAGCGGGGCCCGCGCGGGGGCCCCGCTCGGCGCGGGCAGCCGCAGGACTTCCAGAGCACCTTCTTTGCTTTGCATCAACTCCATAGCGGCAATCTTAGCCCGCTTGTCAGCGGGGACGCTGCGCCGCTCGTTACACTGTCGGCGCAATGGATTTTTCATCATGACCTTCTCGTTTTCTCTGGTGCGCCTCTGCGCCGCGTGGCTTTTGGGGGCGGGTTTGTCCGCCTTGGCTTGGGCTGCCGAGCCCGCCCACCCCATCTTTGTACTCAACTCCCTCGACGCCAGCGTGAGCGTGGTCGATCCCAAATCTTGGAAAGAGGTGCGCCGCATTGCCACCGGCAAGGAGCCCCACCACCTCTACCTGTCGCCAGACGAAAAATCCGTCATCGTGGCCAACGCCCTGGGCGATTCCCTCACCTTCATCGACCCGCGCACCGCGCAAGTCCAGCGCACCGTGCGCAACATCCTCGACCCCTACCACCTGCGCTTCTCGCCCGACATGAAATGGTTCATCACCTTGGCCAACCGGCTCAACCATGTCGACATCTACCAGTGGGATGGGCAAAACCTGAACTTGGCCAAGCGCATTGCCACGGGCAAAACCCCGAGCCATGTTTGGATCGACTCGCGCAGCAGCGTGGCCTACGCCACCATGCAAGACAGCGATGAACTCGTCGCCATCGACCTGACCACGCAAACCATCCGCTGGCGCACCCCCACGGGCCCCATGCCGGCCGATGTGTTTGGCACGCCCGATGACCGATACATGCTCGTGGGCATGACCGGTGGCGATCATGTCGAGGTCTACGACGTCTCAGGCCCCGCACCCAAGCGCGTGAAATCCATCCCCACGGGCGGTGGCGCCCACGCGTTTCGGGCACTGGGCGACGGCCGCCACGTGCTCGTGAGCAACCGGGTCGCCAACACCGTGAGCCTCCTCAACTACCAGACCCTGCAAGTGGTACGCCAATACAAGGCCCCCGGCGGCCACGACTGTATGGAGGTCTCGGCCGACGGCAAATGGCTCATGGTCTCCTCACGCTGGATTCGCAAGATGAGCGTGATTGACC
>VEQC01000029.1 GCA_018883455.1 Limnohabitans sp.
GCCCAAGACAGCCTCGATCTCGCGGGTTTGGGCCGCGCGGGTCAAACCTTGCAAGTCCGTGTGCGCCTCAACACCGATGTCAACGTGAGTGGCTCGGTCTACGCCAGCTTCATTTTTGGCGAACAGGTTGACAGCAGCGGCTACCTCACGGGGGGAGTGAGCGCGGGCGGTACATACGTGAGCGAATCGGAGGGCGTCTTGCTCTTCAATGTCACGCTCCCCACGGATGTCAACAGCAGTAGCTTGCGCCTGAGCACTTTGCGCGTAGACGGCGGTGAAATGCGCTCTCCCTTCTTGGCCACGCCGCTCACCGACTTCTCGGCCTACAGCCTGCGCGCCGCGAACGACAAAGCCACCATTGACGAGCTCACCGCGTTCTATACCTTGGACAACTCCGCTCCCAGTCAGCCCCTCTGGCAAGTGAGCGCTACGGCCCTGGCCAGCGGAAATGGCTTAGACAGCGGCGAGCTCACCGGCAAGGATGCGAATGGGAACGCCGTAGAGCCGGCGCTCAAAGTGGTGGCCGAAGCGGGGAGCACGCTGAACCTGAAGTTCACCGGCACAAGTGAGAGCAAAGAGAAGACTCTCACGGCTGATGCCAGTGGCATCACCACCATTAGCTTGACACCGACCGAATACGCCAGCTTGGGTGCAGGTCAAGCCTCGGTGCAAGTCAGCGCCACGGACTTGGCCGGTAACGTCAGCCTGTTGGCATTCACGGACTTCAAGGTTTTGTAAGACACGCCGCGTTCAGTAAAGTCTTCGCACCTGACCAAACACGCGCGTGAGGCCCATGAGGGCATCGGTAAAGGGGGTCGCCACCCCCACGCGCGCGGCAAGCTCCCGCACGGCTTCCACCAGCGCATCGAGCTCGATCGGGCGCTGGGCCTCCACATCCTGCAGCATGGAGGTTTTGAATGCCCCCAGCTTGCGCGTGATCTGATGCCGGTCCTCAGGCTCTTGCGAGATGGGCAGGCCAATGCGCGCGCCCACCTCGCGCGCCTCGATCATGATGCGCGAGATGAAGTCGAGCAAGAGGGGGTCATTCATCAACAAGTCGGTGGTGGCCCCGGTGAGCGCACTTACCGGGTTGACCGTCATATTGCCCCAGAGCTTGTACCAAACGTCGCGTTGGATGTGGCTTGATGCGGAGGCATCGAAGCCGCATTGTTTCAAGAGCGCGACCAGAGCGTCCACCCGCGCATCTTGCGCCTCACCCGTGGCCGCGCCCAAAATCAGGCCTTGCCCCATGGCGTGACGGGCATGCCCTGGCCCCAAGTTGATGCAGCTCGCGTGCACCACCCCGCCAATGACTTGGGCGCTCGGGAGCACGGCTTCAATCGCCCCTTCTGGATCGGCACAGGCCAAGCGCATGCCTTGGGCCGACCCGCTCAAGCCCTGACAGAACCACCAGGGCAATCCATTCATGGCAGTGAGCACGCGCGTGTGCGGCCCGATCAAGGGCTTCATGCTGCGCGCGACGTCGGCCATGGCCGGGCCTTTCACACTCACAATCACCCAGTCTTGCACGCCAATGGCGGCGGCATCGCTGTGTACGGCGACCGGGGTTTGCAAAAGCCCCTGCGCGGTCTCGAGCCGCAGGCCTTGCGCGGCAATCACGCGGGCCGATTCGGGCCGCGCCAGCACCGAGACTTGCACCCCCGCCTGTCGCACCAGGTGCACGCCCAGCCAAGTGCCAATGGCCCCCGCGCCGACAAGGGTCAACTTTTGCGGCGCGCTCATTGCAGAAAACTCGCGTCTTTGCGCTGCACCTGACGAATAAGCGCGGCGAACAAATCTTCGCCCAATCCGCCGCCGTGCTGCGCGTCAAATTGCAGCGAATCCCGCGTGCATTTGGCGGCCACCGCCTCGGGCACCGGAATGGCCCGCCCCATCGAGAACGTGGCCAACTGCACTTCACAGGCGCGTTGCAGGGTCCACAAAATGGCAAAGGCCTCGGCCAAAGTCCGCCCCCAGGAAAGCAAGCCGTGGTTGCGCAAGATGATGGCCTGGCGCTGACCAATGCTCGCGAGCAGGCGCGGCGCCTCCTCATGGTGCACGGTGATGCCCTCGAAGTCGTGATAGGCGACCATTTCATGCAGCTGTGCTGAATAAAAATTCGTTTGTGCCAATCCTCCTTCAAGTGACGCCACCGCCGAGCCCGCCGTGGTGTGGGTGTGCATGATGCAATGCGCCTCGGGCAAATGGGCGTGCAAGGCCGCGTGCACCACAAAGCCGGCTGGGTTGATCGGGTAGGGTGAATCGTCCAAGATGCGGCCAGAGAGGTCGATCTTCACCAAGTTGCTGGCGGTCACCTCGCTGTAGTGCAGGCCAAAGGGGTTGATGAGGAATTGTTTCTCTTCGCCCGCCACCGACGCGGGCAGGCGCAGGGTGATGTGGTTGTAGATCATCTCGGTCCAGCCCAGATGGTCAAAGATGCGGTAAGCCGCCGCGAGTTGTTGGCGCAAGCGCCATTCCTCGGGGTGTACCTGTCCTTGCAGGTTGCGCGCAGGGTGAGGCAAAAATGACATGAGAGCTCCAGGAGCGGCAAGCCGCCGCGTCAAACAAAACGGAATTGCAAGCGACCGAGGTCGCCATAGTCAACGTCAAACACATCGCCGGCCTTGGCCGCAACCGGGCGGGTGAATGATCCCGCCAGCACGATTTCTCCGGCGTGCAAATGTTCTCCCCAAGGGGCGAGTTTGTTGGCTAACCACGCAATGCCCACCGCAGGGTGCCCTTGCACCCCCGCAGCCAGCCCGGTTTCTTCCACATGGCCGTTTTGGCGCAAGATGGCGCCACACCAGGGCAAGTTGATGTAGGGGTCAACCTTGTGCGCGCCCAGCACGATGCCTGCGTTGGCCGCGTTGTCGCTGATCGTGTCTTGCACTTTGCGCATGACCCGCGTGTGGCGGTCAAACTGCTCGATGCGCGCGTCAATGATCTCCACCGCCGGTGTCACGTACTCGGTGGCGGCCAGCACTTGCTCGACGCTCACTTCGGGCCCTTGCAAGTCTTGTTTGAGGACAAAGGCAAGCTCCACCTCCACGCGGGGTGCAATGAATCGCTGTACTGGAATATCCAGCACCGCCCCCGGTGTGCAGTCGTAGCGCATGTCGTCGAGCAAGGTGCCGTAGTCCGGCTCGTCAATCTGGCTGGCCAATTGCATGGCGCGGCTGGTCAAGCCAATTTTGGTGCCGATGCGCTGGCGTCCTTGGGCGTACTTGAGTTGCATCCAGGCGCGGTTGATGCGATAGCCGTCCTCCAGCGTCATGTCGGGGTAGCGCTTGGAGAAGTGCTCGACCTGGGTGCGGGTGCGATCGGCTTGATCGAGTTCGGCAGCGAGGGTTTGGATCAGGTCATCGGCCAGCATGGACATCCTTTGGTTAATGAAAGAGGGGGTGGAGGTTGCTGAGCTTGGCGTCATACACCTCCTGGCCTTCGTCAATTTGCAAGGTCACCCCCACGGGGCGCGTTTGCTGCAGAGGGGCAAAAAAGGTTTCGAGCACCGCGCGCAAGGCTTGCCCCACTTGGTGGTGCACCGCCGTGCTGCGACCGCGCCCCATGCGCAATTGGGCGTAGACAAAGGCGTAATCGCCCGAGTGCGCACCGTGACGGTTGGCCGCCACACCGGCCGCGCCGCCATCGGCCACGGCGAAATGGCGCACCGGCAGGGCCAACACCCGAATGCCCCCCGTCGGGAAGACGGCTTTGGCTTGTTCGTCACGCTGGGCGCGCATGGTGTCGGCCAACTGGTGGCAGAGCTCACCCCAATCCAGGGCTTCCTCGATCTGCGGCGTGTAGAGCAAAACCAAATGTGGCATGGCGTTTCTCGCTCAGGCTTGGAGGGGCGGAACCTGGGTGGCACGCACGCGGGGAATCGGCACACCGGCCACGTCCACGCGCAGCGTGAGCACATGGCCCGCCAGGGGTTGCGCGTCAAGTTCGTCGGCGGGGCGTTGGTGCCGCGCGGTCGTGATGTACAGGGTGCGCAAATCAGGCCCGCCAAAAGCGGGCATGGTGGCGCAGCGCACCGGCAGGGGGACGCGCTGCACGATCTCCCCTGAGGGCGCGATGCGCACCAGCTGCTGCCCTTCAAAAAGCGCGCTCCAATAATGGCCCTCCACATCCATCGCCGCGCCGTCGGGGCGGCCGCCATAGGCGCTCAAGGGCGTGTCCGGCTCGCGCGGCGCGAACGTGCACCAAGGCTCACGGGGGCCACTGGGCAACCCATCGGGCCCGAGCGGCAGGCGCACAATCTGGTGCGCCTTGGTGTCGGACCAATACAGTGTTCCTCCTTGCGGGGACCAAGCGAGCCCATTGCTCACCGTGCAGTCGCCGGCGATGGCCGTGAGGCCGCGGGCATCCAGACGGTAGAGCTGCGCGGCGGGCCGGTCGCGTGGTTCGTAAATCGTGCCGATCCACCAATACCCGTGGGGATCGACCTTGCCGTCGTTGAACCGCTCCACCGCGGGGTCGTAGGGCAGCGGCACGGCCAGAGGGGTACAGCTGCCGCTCGCGGGGTCAAACACCACGAGGCCTGTGCGCAAGGCGAGCAGCACGCGGCCGTCATCCACCAGCGCGAGGCAACCCGGCTCGGCCGGCAGGCCCCAGGACTGGTGCTGCGCCGTTTGCAGGGCAAAGCGGTGCAAGGCGCGCCCCGGAATATCGACCCAGTAGAGCCGATCGGTTTGCGCGTCCCACAAGGGGCACTCGCCCAACCCGCTGGGCGGTGTGGGCAAGGCCTCGATCATGCGGTTCATGCGTGGGGCTCGCGCATGCCCGCGATGGCGGCTTGCGCGCCGCGCACCACATAAGAGAGATCGGTGGAGATGGCCACAAAATCAAACCCCATGGCTTGGTAGCGCCGCGCGTTGGTGAGGTCGCCCCCAATCGTGCCCACCACCTTGCCGCAGGCATGAATGCGACGCACCGCTTCCTCGGTGAGCTTGAGCACCTCCGGGTGCGCGGGTTGGCCCAAGTGGCCCATGGTGGCCGAGAGGTCTGCGGGGCCGATGAAGAAGGCGTCCACGCCCTCCACTGCCGCCATTTTTTCCAGTTGGGCGATGGCCTCGGGGGTTTCAAGCTGGACGATCACACGAATGCCTTCGTTGGCCGTGGTGAGGTAATTGGGCACGGTGGCGTATTTGCTCGCCCGGCTCATGCCTGCCACGCCGCGCACGCCTTGGGGCGGGTAGCGCGTGGCCGCAACAGCGGCGCGCGCTTCTTCGACGTTTTGCACCATCGGCACCATGAGCGTGGTGGCCCCGACATCCAGGGCGCGCTTGATGAGGCCCGTGTCATTCACCGTCACCCGCACCACCGGATGCATGCCAGTGTTTCCAACAGCTTGCAACATGCTGATGAGCTCCATGGTGTCGAGCTGCGAGTGCTCCATGTCCACCACCGCCCAATCAAAGCCCGCGTGGCCCATGGCCTCGGCCACCAAGGGGCTGCAAGACATGAGCCAAGAGCCCACCGGCGCATTCGGACCAGACTGCAGGCGGTTGCGCAGGCGTTGAACAAAATCAGACATGGGTTGATCTCCTCAGGATGGGTCAGGGGTTTTGTTGAATGATGCTTTATAACCGAGAGGCGATGGCGGTATAGCCCTCGGCGCGACTGGCCACGGGTGGCGGAATGGCATGACCGTCCTGCGCTGTGACTTCAAACACGGCGTTGAGCTGGCCCGTGCCACTGGCACCGAAATACGGGGTCACGATGTCCACTGCGCCATCGTAAGCGCTCCAACCGAGCGCGCCAAGCAACATGGCGGTGTCGTGCATGAAGCCTTCGCCATGGCCTTTGGACGCGTATTCGGGCAGCATTTCACAAAACGCGGGCCATTCCCGGCGCGCCCACATTTGCAGCACTTGCTGGTCAAGCTGTTGCAAAAAGGGGCTCCAAACCTTGAATGCATACTCCGGCGCGAGACCGTTTTGCGCAAAGCGGTGGGAGAGCGAGCCACTGGCCAAAAACGCCACCTTGCCGTCGTAGTGGTCCTCCACCGCCCGCCGAAACGCCCAACCCAAACGCGCGCTGTCATTCAGATAGTGCGCCATGCACAAAGCCGAGACCGATACCACCTTGAAGTGCTGATCCTCATTCATGTAGCGCAGCGGCACCAGCGTGCCGTACTCCGGGTTGAGCGCCGTGCGCTCGTGCGCCAAGGTTTCCACCCCATGCGCGTTGGCCGCTTGGGCCATCAACTGACCCAAGGCAGGGTTGCCGGGCGACTCAAACGTCATGAAGTTGATGAAGTGCGGCAACTCGTTGCTGGTGTACTCGCCCTTGAAGTGGGGGGCGCAGTTGATGTGGTAGTTGGCATTGACCAACCAATGCGTGTCAAACACCACGAGTGTGTCCACCCCCAAGGCGCGACAACGCCGGCTGATTTCGCGGTGGCCATCGATGGCATCTTGGCGCGTGCCGTGGCGCGGCCCTGGCATTTCGCTCAAGTACATGCTGGGCACGTGGGTGATTTTGGCGGCAAGCGCAAGCTGTCCCATGGTCAGACCCCCCAATGCGGAATGTGGTGGTCGCCCATCGAGACCGCCACGTTTTTGGGCTCCAAAAACACCTCATAACTCCAAGTGCCGCCTTCACGACCGGTGCCGCTGGCCTTGGTGCCGCCAAAGGGTTGGCGTAAATCGCGCACGTTCTGGCTGTTGACAAAGCACATGCCGGCCTCCACCGCCGCGGCCACGCGGTGGGCGCGGCCAATGTTCTCGCTCCACACATAGCTCGAGAGGCCGTAAGCAATGTCGTTGGCCAGCGCGATGGCGTGGGCTTCATCTTGAAAGGGGATGAGACAAGCCACTGGCCCAAAAATTTCCTCTTGGGCAATTTTCATGCGGTTGTCCACGTCGGCAAACACCGTGGGCCAGACAAAGTTCCCGTCGCGCACATGCGAAGGCAACTCGGCCGCATAAGACGGACGGTCCACGCCGCCGCACACCAAGGTGGCGCCTTCCTTGGGCCCGAGTTCTATGTAGTGGCGCACCTTGGCCAAATGGTTGCGGCTGATCATGGGGCCCACGATCGTGCGCTCATCCAGCGGATCGCCCACCACGATGCGGCGCGCCCGCTCGGCAAACTTCTGCACGAAATCGGCATAAATCGACTGCTGCACCAGAATGCGGCTGCCCGCCGTGCAGCGCTCGCCGTTGTTGGAAAAAATCATGAACACCGCGGCGTCTAACGCGCGGTCGAGTTGCGCATCCTCAAAAATGACAAACGGCGATTTGCCCCCCAGCTCCATGCTGAATTTCTTGAGCCCTGCGGCTTGCACAATGCGGTTGCCCGTGGCGGTCGACCCGGTGAAGCTGATGGCCCGCACATCCGGGTGCGCCACCAGTGGCTCGCCCGCGTCCCGGCCATAGCCGTGCACGATGTTGAGCACCCCCGCTGGCACCCCGGCCTCCAGCGCCAGCTCACCCAAACGCGAGGCGGTGATGGGGGAGAGCTCACTCATCTTGAGCACCGCCGTGTTGCCAAACGCCAAACAAGGCGCCACTTTCCAGGTGGCCGTCATGAAGGGCACGTTCCAGGGGCTGATGAGCGCGCACACCCCCACCGGATGGAACAAGGTGTAGTTGAGGTGGGTGGGCGTGGGGTAGGTGTGGCCATCCACACGCGTGCACATTTCGGCAAAGTAATGAAAGTTGTCCGCCGCGCGCGGCACCAACTGCTTGCCTGTCTGGCTGATCACCTGCCCCGTGTCCATGGTTTCCAACTCTGCCAAGTCGGGCACATGTTGCGTGATGAGCTCGCCCAAGCGGCGCATGATCTTGGCGCGTTCGGTGGCCGGGCGACTGGCCCAGGCCGGAAAGGCTTGCTTGGCCGCCGCCACTGCGGCCTGCACCTCGGCCTCGCCTGCGGCCGAGACTTCACCCAACACATCTTGCGTGGCGGGGTCTACGGTCTCAAACCGAGACGCGCTCTCCACGCTTTGGCCATTGATGAGGTGGTGAATGGTGTGCATGCGCGTTGTCCTTGTCTGCTCAAACGACCGGTGCGGACACCGGGGTGGCGGGTTGCTCGACGGCAATCAAGGCGTCGAGCAGTTCATAAAGTTCTTTCAAGCGGCGCGCGCCCAATTGCGCCTCCACACTGCGGTAATGCGATTCAATGGTTTGCGAGAGCACGCGCACCTTGCGCAAACCCTGGGGGGTGGCCCGCACCACCGTGCGACGCGCGTCCTTCGGGCAACGCTGGCGGGCAATGAGCCCATCGCGCTCCATGCGCGCGAGCACCCCTGTCAAACTCGGCCCCGGCAAAAACGCCTCGCGGGCAATGCGCCCCGTCTCTACCCCATCAGGCTCCTGCGCATGCTCGCCCAACACGCGCAGCACCCGCCACTGCTGATCTGACAAGCCATGCGCGCGCAAATCCGGTCGGGTGTGCGCCAACACCGCCTCCCGCGCTTCGAGCAAGAGGCGTGGCAGGTTGCGGTGGGCAAAAGTAATGGGTTGGGACATTTATTTAATATGTTAAATGATTCGGAGTGGGTAGGGCCTAGGGTTTACACGGCACGGGTCGCCGTGCAAGCTTTGCGCGACCGCCTGTCATTAACCGTGACGGACGATCCACCCCCCTGATGGGCTTGACCGGACTAAACTCCTCGGATGACCGCCAATCTCTTCACCGATCACCTCGGCCTCGCGGCCCCCATTCTGCAAGCGCCGATGGCGGGTTCACAGGGGTTTGCGCTGGCGGCGGCGGTTTGTGAGGCCGGCGGCTTGGGCGCGATTCCGGCGGCCATGCACTCGCCCGAATCCCTCGATGCGGAGTTGCAGGCGTTGCGCGGTTTGACGGCGCGGCCTTTCAATGTGAATTTCTTTTGCCACGTTGCACCCACGGCGGATGCGGATGCGCTCGCGCGTTGGCATGCGGTGCTCACGCCTTATTACCGCGAGTTGGGGCTCGATGCCGAGGCCATGCCCCAAGGCCCGGGTCGCACGCCGTTTGGTTCGGCGTTCCTGCCCGTGCTCGCGGCACATCGCCCAGCGGTGGTGAGTTTTCATTTCGGCTTGCCCGCGCCCGAGTTGCTCGAAGCCGTCCAGGCGTTAGGCTGCAGGGTCTGGTCGTCGGCCACCACCGTGGCGGAAGCCCGTTGGCTGGAGGCGCGTGGGGTGGATGCGGTGATCGCCCAAGGTTTGGAAGCGGGCGGCCACCGTGGCCATTTTTTAAGCGAGGATTTAACCCAGCAAATGGGCACCTTGGCCCTGCTGCCGCAGGTGGTGGAGGCGGTGTCCTTGCCGGTGATTGCGGCGGGCGGGATTGCCGATGCGGCCGGCATTCGCGCGGCCCGAGCACTGGGCGCGCAGGCCGTGCAAATGGGCACGGTGTGGCTGTGCACCCCGGAGGCCACCACAGGGGCCTTGCACCGGGCGGTGTTGCAATCGCCTTCGGCGCGGCACACGGCGCTCACGCGCCTCTTTAGCGGTCGGCCCGCGCGTGGGGTGGTCAACCGACTCATGCGCGAGCTCGGGCCCATGCACGAGGCCGCGCCCGCTTTCCCCCTCGCCACCGCCGCCATCGCCCCCCTGCGCGCAGGCGCCGAAGCGCTCGGGCGTACCGATTTCACGCCCTTATGGGCCGGACAAAACACCCAAGGCTGCGTCGATGTGCCCGCAGGTACCCTCACGCAGCGGTTAATTGCCGCTTGGCACGGGGCGTCCGACTAAAGCGGCGCCCCACTTCACCGGCGCGCTTGCCACTCAAGGCACAATCGCCACATGGCGAAGGAAAAAACTGTTTACACCTGCTCCGAATGCGGCGCAACGAGTGCGCGCTGGTTGGGTAAGTGCCCGGGGTGTGAGGGCTGGAACACCTTGGTGGAATCGGTGGCCGAGGCGACGGGGAGCACGAGCCGCAACCGTTTGGCAAGTGCTTCGCATGTGGGGCTGGCCCCGAGCCAGCCGGTGTTGCCACTGTCGCAAATCGAGGCGGTGGATGTGGCGCGTCACCCTACGGGGCAAGAAGAGCTGGATCGGGTGTTGGGCGGGGGCTTGGTCGATGGCGGGGTGGTGCTCATCGGGGGAGACCCCGGCATTGGTAAATCCACGTTGTTGCTCCAAGCCGTGGACGCGCTGCAGCGCCATGGCCATGACACCCTGTATGTGAGTGGCGAAGAAAGCGGGGCCCAGGTGGCCTTGCGCGCACGCCGCCTGGGGCTCGTGGGTAGCCAAGTGCCGGTGCTGGCTGAAATTCAGTTGGAAAAAATCTTGGCCACGCTGGCGCAGCGCCAGCCGCGCGTGGTGATCATTGATTCCATTCAAACGCTTTATTCCGCCGAGCTCAGCAGCGCGCCGGGTTCGGTGGCGCAGGTGCGCGAGTGCGCCGCGCACCTCACGCGCATGGCCAAGCTCACGGGCATTGCCGTGGTGCTGGTGGGGCACGTGACCAAAGAGGGCGCGCTGGCCGGGCCGCGCGTGCTGGAGCACATGGTCGATACAGTGCTGTATTTCGAGGGCGACACGCATTCGAGCTTCCGGCTCATCCGGGCCATCAAAAACCGCTTTGGCGCGGTCAATGAAATTGGCGTCTTCGCCATGACGGAAAAAGGCTTGCGTGGGGTGAGCAACCCCAGCGCGATTTTTTTAAGCCAGCACAGCGAGCCCGTGCCGGGCAGTTGCGTGCTCGTCACGCTGGAGGGCACACGGCCGCTGTTGGTGGAGGTTCAAGCCCTGGTGGACACCGGTGGCCCCAGCCCGCGCCGCCTGAGTGTGGGCCTGGAGCGCGACCGTTTGGCCATGCTGCTGGCGGTGCTGCACCGCCACGCCGGGGTGGCTTGTCTGGATCAAGACGTGTTTGTCAATGCCGTGGGCGGGGTGCGCATCAGTGAGCCTGCGGCCGATCTGGCCGTGCTGTTGGCCATCCAGAGCAGTTTGCGGGGCAAGCCCTTGCCCAGGGGCTTTATGGCGTTTGGGGAGGTGGGGCTCGCGGGCGAAGTGCGCCCGGCCCCACGCGGGCAAGAGCGCTTGCGTGAGGCGGCCAAGCTGGGCTTCGCGCACGCCATCATTCCCAGCGCCAACGCACCCAAAAAGCCGATTGCAGGCATGACGGTGCACGCCATTGAACGGGTGGAAGAGGCCATTGCGCTGGTGCGTGGACTTTGAGGGCGTTGTCGAGCGAAAATACACACCATGTGGGATCAATATCGAAAATTTGTGGGTCCACTGGCCCTCTTGGCCATTGGCATCTGGTCTTATCAGTACAGCGGGACGGAAGGACTGGCATTGTTCTTCTCCGGCCTGGTGATGTGGATCTTGCTGCACTTCAGCACGATCATGATCATCATGCGCCGAGCGCGTCGAAGCCCGATTGGCTTGGTGGGAAGCGCGGGCATGTTCCAAGCCACCCTCAAGCCGGGCGTGAGCCTGTTGTTTGTCATTGGCCAGGCCCGCTCCCTGGGTGAGCGGGTGAGCCCCGAGGGCGAGCAGCCCGAGGTTTATGCCTGGCACGATGGCTATGGCAACCGCGTGATTTGTCACTTCACCCAGGGCAAGTTGCAGAACTGGGAATTCAAGCGCCCCAAACTCATCATTCCCGACCCCGAAGCACCCATCCTGCCCCCGGACCCAACCCCCGTAAAATCAACGGTTCAGGTGGCCCCAACGGCACCCCAGAATTCAAAGGAAACCCCATGAGCGTGATCCCCCCCTCCATGTCTGATCGTGACGGCAAAATCTGGATGGACGGCCAGATGGTCGAATGGCGTGACGCCAAAATCCATGTGCTCTCCCACACCTTGCACTACGGATGTGGTGCGTTTGAAGGGGTTCGCGCGTACAACACCGTCAATGGCACGGCCATCTTCCGTTTGCAAGAGCACACGGACCGCCTCTTCAACAGTGCCAAAATTTTGCGCATGGCCATTCCCTTCACCAAAGAGCAAATCAACCAAGCACAACTCGATGTCGTTCGTGCCAACAAGCTCGAGAGCTGCTACCTGCGCCCCCTCACCTGGATTGGCGACAAGAAACTGGGCATGAGCCCCAAGGGGAACACCATTCACCTGATGGTCGCGGCTTGGGCCTGGGGCGCTTACTTGGGCGAGGAAGGTCTCAAGAAAGGCATTCGCGTCAAAACCTCGAGCTACACCCGCCACCACGTCAACATCACCATGACGCAGGCCAAGGCGGTGAGCAATTACACCAACTCCATCCTGGCCAACATGGAAGCTACCGATGAGGGCTACGACGAGGCCTTGCTGCTCGACAGCTCGGGCTTTGTGTCCGAGGGCGCGGGGGAGAACATCTTTGTGATCAAGGACGGGGTCATTTACACGCCCGACCTCTCCGCCGGCGCCTTGAACGGCATCACGCGCAACACGGTCTTCCACATCGCCAAGGATTTGGGGTTGGAGATCGTTCAAAAGCGCATCACACGCGACGAAATCTACATTTGCGATGAAGCCTTCTTCACCGGCACCGCCGCCGAAGTCACGCCCATTCGCGAGCTCGACCGCGTGCAGATTGGTATCGGTAGCCGCGGCCCCGTGACCGAAAAAATTCAGAGTGCGTTCTTTGACATCGTCAACGGACGCAATCCCAAGTACGCCCATTGGCTCACCAAGGTGTAACCCCATGACTGCAAGCGTTGAACTCCTGGCCAAAGACTTGAACGGGCACGGCGGTGTGTTTTGCCCCAACCCCAAGGCCGACATGAAACTCTGGAACAGCCATCCCAAGGTTTACCTAGACGTGGCCAGGACGGGTGAGGCCAAGTGCCCCTACTGCGGCACGGTCTACAAGCTCAAGGCCGGCGAGCACGTTGCCCATCACTGAGTCCCTGGTCATCGCCCCCCAGTGGCTGGGCGATGCCGTGATGACTGAGCCACTCCTGCGCCGCTTGGCCGCGCGGGGTGAGCGACTCACCGTGGGTGCCCTGCCTTGGATTGCCCCGGTCTACCGGGTCATGCCGGGCGTGGCCGAAGTGGTGGAGTTGCCGTTTCGCCACGGAGGCTTGCAGCTCCAAGGCCGCTGGGCCATGGCACGTGCCTTGCGCGGGCGTTTTGCCCAAGCCTATGTCTGCCCCAACTCCCTCAAAAGCGCTTTGCTGCCCTGGTTGGCTGGCATTCCGGTACGCCGGGGCTACACGGGCGAGTTGCGCTGGGGGCTCTTGACCGCGCGCCTGGATAACCCCAGCCGCGAGGTGCGCCCGCCCATGGTCGAGTTCTACGCGGCCCTGAGTTTGCTCGACCAAGACACGCCCGCGCGTTTGAGCGGCGATTTACGCCCGGTGCTCGCCCGTGAGTCCGCGCTCTACGATGAAGCGCTGGAAAAACTAGTCAACGCCCAGCCTCAATTGCCCACGCTCGCGCGCCGCAGCTTTGTGGTGTTTGCGCCCGGGGCCGAATACGGACCGGCCAAGCGTTGGCCCACGCGCCACTTTGCGGCGCTGGCCGCGCAAATCGATCGCCCCGTGCTCTTGCTCGGCAGCGCCAAAGAGCGCGAGATCTGTGACGAGATTGCCGCCGCCGCCAATCTGCGTCAGAAAAACCATTGCTTCAACCTCGCGGGCCAAACCTCGCTCATGCAGGCCTTCGCCCTGATTGCCTACGCCTACCGCGTGGTGAGCAACGACTCTGGCCTCATGCATGTGGCCGCGGCCATGGGGGTGCCGCAAGTGGCGGTGTTTGGTTCCTCCAGCCCCGACCACACGCCCCCTCTGAGTGATCAGGCGCGGGTGGTGTGGTTGCGTTTGGATGCGCAATACCACCCGCCATTGGCCTGCGCACCTTGCTATGCACGCGTCTGCCCCCTGGGCCACACGCGCTGTCTGGAAGACCTCACGCCGGATCGCGTGGCGCGTCTGCTGTAGACCTTGACGGTGCGAGCGTTGCGCGCGCCGTCCACCACACCAAGGCAAAAACCGGCACTCCCAATGCGGCAGTGGCATTGAAGAACATCGCGTAGCCATGGGCGTCGACAAACACCCCCGAGAAGCCGGCGAGCCATTTGGGCAACAAGAGCATCATGGAGCTGAACAAGGCGTACTGCGTGGCCGAATACTGCACCTGCGTGAGGCCTGAGAGGTAGGCGATGAACGCGGCCGAGGCCAGGCCACTGGCCAAGTTGTCGGCCGAGACCACCAGCACCAGGGCTTGCACGTCATGCCCCACGCCACTCAACCACGCAAAGAGCAAGTTCGTACCTGCGCTCAACACGGCGCCCAGCATCAAGAGGCGCATGACGCCCAAGCGCGGCGCAAGCGCCCCTCCCACATAGGCCCCGACCAAGGTCATGATGACGCCATAAACCTTGGTCACCGCCGCCACCTCTTCTTTGGTGTAGCCCATGTCCACATAAAACGGATTGGCCATGATGCCCATCACCACATCGCTGATGCGATACACCGCGATGAGCGCGAGGATGAGCACGGCCTGCCCGCGATACCGCTGAAAAAAGGCCACGAAGGGTGCGAACACCGCTTCACGCACCCAGATGCGCACATCTCGAGCAGGCACTTGCGCAGGCGCGGGGGGCTCTGGCACCGTGAGCGTGGTGATCACCCCCAACGCCATGGAGGCCGCCATCACCCCATACGCCCAAGCCCAGGCCGCGTGCTCATAGCGCACCTCCGGTGTGGCCGCTGAGGCGGCCAACCACAACACCCCCGCACCCGCCCAAATCATGGCGAGGCGGTAACCGGTTTGGTAGGTTGCGGCAAAAGCGGCTTGTTGCCAGTCGGCGCCGGACTCGATGCGATAGGCGTCGAGCGCAATGTCTTGTGTCGCCGAGGCAAAAGCCACCAGCAGCGCGCAAGCCACCAAGGCGTTGAGCCCCTGCTGCGGGTCAAACTGCGCCATGCCCCAGAGGCCCCCCGCAATCGCCAGTTGCGAGACCAGCAGCCAACTGCGGCGCCGGCCCAGCCAGGCCGTGAGAAAAGGCAAGGGCAAGCGGTCCACCAGGGGCGACCACACCCATTTGATGCCGTAAGCCAAACCCACCCAACTCAGGTAGCCAATGGTGCTGCGGTCAATGCCTGCCTCGCGCAGGCGAAAACTCAAGGTGCCCAGCACCAGCAGCAGCGGCAAGCCGGCGGAGAACCCCAAAAACAGCATGCGCCACGCCGCGGGTTGCAAATAGACCTGCCAAGACTCGCGCCAAGAGATCGCGGCGCGGGTGGGGTCAGGGCTTGTTTTTTCGGTCATAGACGCTATTTTCAGGCTATAAATAGGGTTTACGGCGTGCACCGCCGCACCCTGGTGTTTTTTTCATAGCCCGCCTCTCAACCGATGACCGCTCCCATCAGCAAACGCGCCTTCCTCTACGCCTGCACCGGCTGCGCCTGTGGCTTGGGTTGGGCGCAAGCTTTGGCGCGCGAAGGCGTGGAAGTGGGCAAAGAATCCCAATTTGCCAAGCTCGTGCCAGCCGCGCAAGTCGAAGACGCGGCGCGTCAGCAGTACGGCGCCCTGCTGCGTAACGCCGCCGAAAAGGGCGCGCTGGGGCCAGACGAGCATCCGCAAGTGCAGCGGTTGCGCCGCATCGCCCGCGAGCTCATTCCCCACAGCTACGACTGGAACCCGCGTGCACGCGACTGGAAATGGGAAGTCAACCTGATTGGCTCCAACCAGGTGAATGCGTTTTGCATGCCCGGGGGCAAGATCGTGTTCTTCACGGGCATCCTGTCGCAACTCAAACTCACCGACGACGAAGTCGCCATGGTCATGGGCCATGAGATTGCGCACGCCCTGCGCGAGCACGCGCGTGAACGCATGGGCAAGCAGCAAGCCACGCAGGGCCTGGCCACCATTGGCAGCGCCGTGGCCGCGGCGGTGTTTGGCATCAACCCCAACGTGACCGATTTTGTGGCCAAGCAGGGCGTCACCCTGCTCACCCTCAAGTTCAGCCGAGACGACGAGACCGAGGCCGACCTCGTGGGCATGGAGCTGGCCGCCCGCGCGGGCTATGACCCTCGCACCGGCGTGAGCCTGTGGCAAAAAATGATGTCGGCCAACAAAAACGCCCCTCCGCAGTGGCTCAGCACCCACCCCTCGGGCAACACCCGCATAGAGGAAATCCAGGCCAATTTGGTCAAGGTCATGCCGCTTTACGAGCGCGCGCGGGCCACCAACCCCAATCCCGTGCCCCAGCCCGCACCGACCTTAACCCAATAAATGAGGGTGCTTTTTCATTTTTCGGCACGATTTGCCCTCAATTGGGTATAGTTGAGTCTCCCTTTGAATTTCCAGCAGGAGAAAGTTGCCATGCCGGACATTTCATCGATAAGCCCCACCTTGCAGCCTGCGCGCGCGGCGGCCCAGCCCAATGTCAAGGCGGGGCAAAACGTGGCCCAACCCGCAGGCACCGAAAGGCCCCCCGCCAAGATTACGCAAGCCGAGAAGGTCTCGCTCTCAGAATCTTTGCAAAAAATGCAAGCGGAACGGGCTGCGCGTGCCCAGGCCGCACGCGATGTCAACAGCCTCGATTTCTCCTACAGCAAGGCCGAGGCTTTGTTACGCCTTCAGGTCATGCGTGAAGAGACGGGGCAAAAAGTGCGCGAGCTTGAATTCCGGGATTACCAGGTGCGTGGAGTTCCCAAAGTGCAGCCCAAGGGCGGCTTGGTGGACATGACGGGCTGAGGCCAGGCCTCAGGTTCCCCCCACGAAGGGGTTGCTCACCCGCTCACGCCCAAAGGTGCTCTCGGGCCCGTGCCCTGGAATGAACACGGTGTCGTCCCCCATGGGCCATAAACGCTGGGTGATGCTGGCAATCAAGGTGTCGTAATCACCGCGCGGGAAATCCGTGCGCCCAATGCTGCCCGCAAACAACACATCCCCCACAAAGGCGCGTTTGATTTGCGGCGCATGAAACACCACATGGCCCGGTGTGTGGCCTGGGCAGTGGCGTACCGAAACCGTTTGCTCCCCCAGCGTGAGGGTGTCGCCATCGTGCAGCCAGCGCGTGGGCACAAACGGCTTGGCAGGCGGGAAGCCATACATTTGCGCGGCTTGGGCCAAGCCATCGATCCAAAACTGATCTTCCTCGTGCGGGCCATAAATGGGCAAGCCCAATTGCTCGGCCAAATCGGCCGTGCCCGCCGCATGGTCCACATGCGCGTGGGTAATCCAGATCTGCTCCAGCGTCACCCCCAGCGCCTTCACCGCCGCGAGCAACTCCTCCAAATCTCCCCCCGGATCAATGATGGCCGCGCGGCGCGTGGCCTCACACCAGACGATGGAGCAGTTTTGCTGGAAGGGGGTGACGGGGATGGTTTGGTAGTGGAGCATGCGGGAATCAAGTCAGGCCTTTTCAGGCGGTATTTTCACCCACCTGAGAGGCGATCCAGATGACGACACGCACGCGCCGGCGATGGTGATGAATTCACCTGATGTCATTTTTCTAAAACAGCGATTTTGACGGTTCGGATGAAGACTCGGTTCGGCTCAGTATTCATCTGCGGTACAAGCGATGCGTGCCTTTCAGGGACGCCTTTATCGCCGCTCTTGAGATAAACCGAGCAGTTCCCCATCGCTCATTTCATGATGGCTAACGCCGAGTTCACGACACATTGCCGTCTATGGCCAGCCGCATGGGGCAGGCGGGCTGATTCAAGGCGAATTTCCGGGCGAAGGGTTGCGGTAGCGGTTCCAGCCCTCGCGATCGCTGGGGCGGAAGCGGTCGCTGTCGGCGCCGCCCTCGCGGCGCAGGCCAAGCAGCCAGTCCTGCCCCTGCTGGCGCACACCACTGGCGCGCACGTTTTGCGACACCAGGTCCCGCACCTGGATGCCCGGCGGCAGCACCAGCCGCGCCGCCTCCCAGCGCAGGGTGCGCAGTGCCTGCGCATCGTCGCGCAGCACCAGGC
>VEQC01000211.1 GCA_018883455.1 Limnohabitans sp.
TTCATGGGGCGCGTCAAAAGAGGGTTAGGAATGTGTTCGCTGAGCGGAAGCCAGCGTGTTAACCAGAAGCATGGTAATGGTCATCGGGCCAACCCCACCGGGCACAGGGGTGATGTAACTGGCCACTTGGCTCACGCCAGCAAAGTCCACATCGCCGCAGAGTTTCCCGGCTTCGTCGCGGTTCATGCCCACATCAATGACCACGGCGCCAGGCTTGACCATATCGGCCGTGAGCACACGGCGTTTGCCCACGGCGGCGACCACGACATCGGCCTGCAAAGTCAGTTCGCGCAGGTTGGCCGTGGCGCTGTGACAGATGGTGACGGTGGCGTTTTGCTGCAGCAGCATCAGGGCCATGGGCTTGCCCACGATGTTGCTGCGGCCAATCACCACGGCATGCTTGCCGCGCAGGTTGTAGCCGATGGATTCGAGCATCTTCATGCAGCCATGGGGGGTGCAGGGCCAATAGCCCGGCAGACCGGTGAGCAGAGCGCCGGCGTTGGCGACATGAAAACCGTCGACGTCTTTCTCCGGTGCGATCGACTCGATCACCCGCTGCGCGTTGATCTGAGGCGGCAGCGGCAGTTGCACCAAAATGCCGTGGATGCGCGGGTCGTGGTTGAGTGCGGCCACTCGGGCGAGCAAATCGGCCTCGCTCAAGTTCGCCGGCAGGCGCTCCAAGACCGAGAAAAAGCCCACATCCTCACAGGCCTTGACCTTGTTGCGCACATACACCTGGCTCGCCGGATCCTCGCCCACCAGCAAAACGGCCAAGCCCGGCTGCAACCCTTGCGCGCGCAGCGATTCGGTGGTGCGCGCCACTTCAGCGCGCAGGGTTTGGGAGAGGCGATTGCCGTCAATCAGTTGGGCGGTCATGGCAGACTCAAAGAAAAACGCCCGTGTGCAACGGGCGTGAGGAGATGAACAAAGCGGTTGCGGGCATCAGGCTTTGGCCGTGGTTTGGCCCAACGCGGTTTTGAGCAGGTCAGCGACCGTGTTGGCGTTGAGCTTTTCCATGATGTTGGCGCGGTGCGCCTCGACGGTTTTGATGCTGATGCCCAGATCGTCGGCAATTTGCTTGTTGAGTCGGCCGGCCACGATGCGCTCGAGCACTTGGGCTTCGCGTCCCGTGAGTTTGGCCAGGAGGGCATCGCGGTTGGCCGCTTGTTGGTATTCGGCAAATGAATCTTTGGCCGTCTCGAGCATGCGCTCGACCAAGGCCAGCAGTTCCTCTTCCTTAAAGGGCTTCTGGATGAAATCCATGGCGCCCTTTTTCATGGTGCTCACCGCCATGGGCACGTCGCCGTGCCCCGTGATGAAGACGATGGGCAGGGGGGATTTGCGTTCAATCAGCTTGTCTTGCAGCTCCAGACCGCTCATGCCGCCCATGCGGATGTCCACGATCAAACAAGCGACCTCCCGGGGGTCATAGCGGCTGAGGAAGGTTTCCGCAGAGTCATAGCAGCGAACGTTGTAGTCCTTGCCCTCCAAAAGCCATTGCAGGGAGTCGCGCACGGCCTCGTCGTCGTCAACAATGTAAATCGTGCCTTTTTTGGGAATCAAGCTCATGCAGTCGCTCCTGCGTGGGGATGTGGGCCACGCGTTTCAGAATCCGAATGTCCGTGAACAGGCAACCAGAAAGAAAACCGGCAACCCGCCACAGAGCCGCCATTGTAGAGGTTCTCCGCATGCATTCTGCCGCGGTGGGACTCCACGATGCTGCGGCAAAGATTCAGGCCAATGCCCATCCCCTCCCGCTTGGTGGAGAAAAAGGCCTCAAAAAGGTGCTCCATGACCTCCGGCGGAAGTCCCTTGCCGGTGTCACTCACGCTGAATTCCACCACGGTTTGATCGCCCAGGGGGCGCGCCAAAACCTTCAATTCCACCAGGCGCTGACCTGCGGGCCGATTGGCCTGGTCGATCGATTCAGCCGCGTTCTTGAGCAGGTTGATGAGCACCTGTTCAATGAGGATGGGGTCGGCATGAATGGGCGGCAGGTGGCTCGCCAAGTGCTGGGTGAGTTGGACTTGGCGCCGCCGCATTTCAATGCCCGCCAATTCCACCGCCTCACCCACCATGGTGCCCACATCGGAGGGCAGTCGGTTGGGCTCGCTGCGTTTGACGAAGCTGCGGATCCGGTGAATGATTTGGCCCGCCCGCTGCGCTTGGTGCGCGGTTTTCTCCAGCGCCTTGAGCAGCTCTTCTTGGGCCAGGTTATCCGCCTTCAAACGCGAGAGCATGCCATTGCAGTAGTTGTTGATGGCCGTGAGCGGCTGGTTGAGCTCGTGGGCGACGCTGGAGGCCATTTCCCCCATGGTCACGAGGCGGCTGGCCGACTGGGCCCGCTCCGCTTGCAGGGCGGCTTGTTCCTCCGCCCGTCTGCGGGGGGTGATGTCGGTGGCGATGACCATTTGGGCCAGACGCCCATCCACCCAGTTGAGGTAACGCGTGCGAACCTCCAGCCACTTGTTGAGCTGGGGTTGCAAAATCTCGGCGTTTTCACTCTCCGAGGTGGTCAACTCCTCGGTCGGGAAGCCCGCGAGCACATCCTCATGGCGAGCGTCATCGCCCCCCTGGCTGGGTTTGCCGGCTTGCACCACCAAATCCAGGTGACCCTGGGCGTCTTGTCCAAACCATTGGCGATACCGGTTATTGGCAAAGAGCAATTCGGCGCTGCCCAAAGGCGCCACCGACACCGAGGCGTCGAGCGCTTCGAGCACCGTGGTAAAGCGCGCATGGGCGGCCGAGAGTTGATCGCGGATGCGGTTGGGTTCGGTGATGTCGGTCATGGAGGTCATCCAGCCCGTTTGCGTGCCGCGCGCATCCACCAGAGGCGAGACGTAGAGTCGCGCGTCAAAGATCGTTCCATTTTTCCGTTTGACGCGAACCTGAAAGCCCTCTTGGGCGGTTTTGCCGGCCAACTCGTCGGACAGGCGATCTTGTAGCATCTCGCGGTCGTCGTCGGGCCAGTAAGGGTAGGGCGGCATGCAGCCCACCAAATCCGATTCGGCCCAACCGGTCATTTGGCAAAAAGCGGCGTTGACATAGGTGATGCGGCCATTCATGTCGAGGGCGCGCATGCCCGTGAGCATGGAGTTCTCCATCGCGCGGCGGAAGTTGGTTTCCGCCACCAGCGCTTGCTGGGCCTGGATGCGCCGCCGCGTGTGCCGCCAGGAGGCGAGCAGGAGCCAGGTGGTGATGCCACTCAAGGTCACGACAAACCACTTCAGGCTGTTGCCGATGAGGCCTTGTGAAGTCCGGTAGGGCTGGGCGTGTAATGACAGCGAATAGCCCACCGGCATGATGGGGACGGAATAATCTTCGTTGAGCTCCAGCCAAGGCAACCAAGAGCTCAGGCGCAGGCTGCGGTTGGCGGAGTGTCCCACCAGCACATCTCGGTTGACATCACGCAACGAAATGGCGTGTTTTTCGATCACTTCGCGCGGCACGCCGTAGCGAAAGAGACTGTCGACGCTGTAGAGGGTGAGCAACATGCCCTGAAAACGGCCCTGGTTTTGGATCGGCACTTGCAGCTGAAGCCAGGCCTCCGTGGGCGCGGTTTTATCTGGGTTGACGCGTCGCACGGGCTGGGAGTAGGTGGGCTGCATGAGGTCACGCGCCAAATTGAAGAGCGTGGCCATGCCCGGTTGGCGCAGGCTCTGCCCCGGGGTGAAGGTCACCTCGGAGTTGTTCACGCTCGGGCTGTGTTGGCTCGCGACCACTCGCCCCCGGCTATCCAACCACGTGAGACTGGCGATCTCGGGGGAGTCTTCCATCAATTGCCGGGCTTCATCCTGGAAGCGTCGCCCGCTCATGGGGCCGTGGGCCAAGTCGGTGC
This sequence comes from Limnohabitans sp., assembly GCA_018883455.1. Lineage (GTDB taxonomy): Bacteria > Pseudomonadota > Gammaproteobacteria > Burkholderiales > Burkholderiaceae_C > Limnohabitans. The sequence goes on from VEQC01000211.1 coordinate 3,839, forward strand.
CCAGCCGCATGATGCGCTCTTGCCGTTCCATCAAACGCAGGCGAAGTCGCTGTTGGGCGTACTCGACATCGCGTTGCAGCAATTCGAAGTCCCGCACGGATTCTTCGTACTTCAAATAAGAAAAAGAGGCCAGGACGGCGACCAAAAACAACAATACCGCGATTAGCGGGGCAAAAACCGCCACCCGATCCTGACGGTTTGGGCTCAACCGACGCCACCAAGCCTGGAAGCGGACGGTGAGCGGCTGCCAAGGAGGAGTGAGGTCGGCTTTCATGCGGGGAGTGTCATCAGAA
>VEQC01000212.1 GCA_018883455.1 Limnohabitans sp.
CAGCACGAAGGCGATCGCCAGCATCAGCACGAACGGCAGCCAGTCCTGGGTCGCGGTGAACCACAGGCCGCAGCCGAGCATCGCGATGCCCAGCACCAGATTGACCATGTGCTGGCCGGCAAACACCACCGGCGCGCCCTGGAACAGCCGGAACTTGTACTTGCCCGACAGCTTGCCGAAGGCGATCACCGAGCCGGAGAACGTGATCGCACCGACGAAGGCGCCAATGAACAGCTCGACCCGGTTGCCGACCGGCAGTTGCCCGCCCTTGGCCACGATGTTGAACGCCCACGGCTCGGCCACGCAGGCAATCGCGATGAACACCGCGGCCAGGCCGATCATGCTGTGCATGAACGCCACCAGCTCCGGCATCTTGGTCATCTCGACCTTCTTGGCCATGATCGTGCCGGCGCTGCCGCCGATCAGCAGGCCGAGGATCACCCAGCCCATGCCGCCGGTAGCCGCCTGCGGCGCCAGCTTGTAGATCAGCGCCACCGTGGTCAACACGGCGATGGTCATGCCCGCCATGCCGAACGCGTTGCCCAGACGCGAGGTGGACGGATGCGACAGGCCCTTGAGCGCCTGGATGAAGCAGACGCTGGCCACCAGATACAGCAGGACGACGAGATTGAGCGACATGTCGATTCCCCGGGGCCGTCAGTGCTTCTTCTCGGCCGAGGCTTTCGGCTCTTTCTTCTTGAACATCTCGAGCATGCGCCGCGTGACCAGGAAGCCGCCGAACACGTTGACGGCCGCCAGCGCGACCGCCGCCACGCCCATGAACTTGCCCAGCCCGGTCTCGGTCAGCGCGGCCGCCAGCATGGCGCCGACGATGACGATGGCCGAGATGGCGTTGGTCACGCTCATCAGCGGCGTATGCAGCGCCGGCGTGACGTTCCACACCACGTGGTAGCCGACATAGATCGCCAGCACGAAGATGATCAGGTTGGTGAGGGTGGGTGAGACCATTTCCATTGTTTAGCTCCTGAGCACCTGACCATCCCGCGTGACCAGACAGGCCGCAACGATATCGTCTTCAAGGTTGATTTCCAGCGCGCCTTCTTTGGTGAGCACCAGTTTGAGAAAGTCGAGCACGTTGCGCGCGTAAAGCGCGCTCGAGTCGGCCGCCACACCGGCGGGCAGATTCGTCTCGCCCACAATCACCACACCGTGCTTGACCACCGTCTGGCCCGCTTCGGTGAGCGGGCAGTTGCCATCGTGGCCCTGCGCGCCCTTGCCGGCCGCGATGTCCACAATGACCGAACCCGGCTTCATGGCCTTGACCATCTCTTCGGTGACCAACACCGGCGCGGCGCGGCCGGGAATGAGCGCGGTGGTGATGACCACATCGGCTTGCGCCACACGCTTGGCCACTTCCACTTGTTGGCGCGCCAGCCAGCTCGGGGGCATGGGACGGGCATAACCCCCCACGCCTTCAGCCGCTTCGCGCTCTTCCTGGGTTTCGTAGGGCACATCGATGAACTTCGCGCCCAGCGATTCCACTTGCTCCTTCACGCTCGGGCGTACGTCCGTGGCCTCGATCACCGCGCCCAAACGGCGCGCCGTGGCAATGGCTTGCAAGCCCGCCACCCCCACACCCAGAATCACCACGCGCGCGGCCTTGACCGTACCCGCTGCTGTCATGAGCATGGGAAAGAAGCGAGGGTAGTGGTGTGCGGCCAGCATGACCGCCTTGTAGCCCGCAATATTGGCTTGGCTCGAGAGCACGTCCATGCTCTGCGCGCGCGTGGTGCGCGGCGCGGCCTCAAGCGCGAAGCCCGTGAGCCCCGCCTGGGCCAAGCGATCCAGGCCCTCGCGGTTAAATGGCTCGAGCATGCCCACCACGGCACTGCCGCGCTTGGCGAGTGAGAGTTCGTTTGCCTCTGGCAGGCGTACTTTGAGAACGAGGTCAGAACCCCAGGCGCCTGCGGCGTCGGTGAGTTCGGCGCCAACGGCGGCATAGGCCTCATCGGTCACACTGGCGTGCACGCCCGCGCCACGCTGGACGCGCACTTGATGCCCTTGGCCGATGAGTTTCTTGACCGTCTCCGGCGTTGCGGCAACGCGCCGCTCTCCCGCCAGAATTTCGGTCGGGACTCCGATTTGCATGGGTTTCTCCTCCAGCTCTGCTTTATCGTTTACGATGATAAATGACGGGACATTTGTTTGCTTTTCTATCCCTGTAAGTCCTTCACCGATAATTGGCCTTTATGAGCGAACGATGGAAACCCAGCGTGACGGTTGCCGCCGTCATCGAACGCGACGGCCGCTTCCTCCTGATCGAGGAACACACCCCTGAGGGCCTGCGCTTGAACAACCCGGCAGGCCATCTGGATCCCGGTGAATCCCCCTTGGCGGGGTGTATGCGCGAGGTGATCGAAGAAACCACGCATCGCTTTATCCCGAGCGCGTTACTCGGCATTTATTTGCATCGTTTTCAACGCCCCGCGCGTGACGATCACCCGGCTGAAGACATCACGTACCTGCGCTTTGCCTACAGCGGCACCGCGGGAGACGTGGTGCCTGGCGCACAGCTCGACACGGGCATTGTGCGCACTTTATGGCTCACCCCCGACGAGATTCGCGCCAGTGCTGCCCGCCATCGCAGCCCCTTGGTGCTGCAATGCCTGGAAGACCACCTGCGCGGGCAGCGTTACCCCCTCGATACCGTCTACACCGACCCCTCCGTGACGGGGGATCGCTAAGCCCATGGCCAAGCAACGCGTGGTCGTCGGGCTCTCGGGCGGCGTGGACTCCGCGGTCACCGCGTGGCTGCTCAAGCAGCAAGGCCACGAGGTGGTGGGCATTTTCATGAAAAACTGGGAAGACGACGACGACAGCGAGTACTGCTCCTCCAACGTCGACTTTGTGGACGCCGCCGCCGTGGCCGACGTCATTGGCATTGAGATCGAACACGTCAACTTCGCCGCCGATTACAAAGACCGCGTTTTTGCCGAATTCCTGCGCGAATACCAAGCCGGGCGCACCCCCAACCCCGACGTGCTGTGCAACGCCGAGATCAAATTCAAAGCCTTTCTCGACCACGCCATGCGCTTGGGTGCCGAGAAAATCGCCACCGGCCACTACGCCCGCGTGGCGCAACTCGCGGACCGCTACGCCTTGCTCAAAGGCGTTGACGCCAGCAAGGACCAGAGCTATTTTTTACACCGCTTGACCCAAGCCCAGCTCGCCCGCAGCCTCTTCCCCGTGGGCGAACTGCGCAAAACCGAGGTGCGCCGCCTGGCCCAAGAAATTGGCCTGCCCAACGCCCGCAAAAAAGATTCCACCGGCATTTGTTTCATTGGCGAGCGCCCCTTCCGGGAGTTCCTCAACCGCTACATCGCCAACCAACCCGGCCCCATCCGTGACGACCAAGGTCGCCAGATCGGCCGCCACGTGGGCCTGAGCTTCTACACCCTGGGCCAACGCCAAGGCCTGGGCATTGGCGGTGTGAAAGAAAAAGGCGCCCAACGCGGTGGCGGTGAACACGCCCCTTGGTTTGTCGCGCGCAAAGACATGGCGCGCAACACCCTCATTGCCGTGCAAGGCCACGACCACCCCTGGCTCCTCTCCTCCACCTTGCTCGCCAGCGATTTGAGCTGGTGCGCAGGTCAAGCCCCCACTCCCGGCCGCTACGCCGCCAAAACCCGCTACCGCCAAAGCGACGCCCCCTGCACCCTGAGCTACACCGCCCAGGGCCAACTCCAACTCGACTTCGACCAACCCCAATGGGCCGTCACCCCCGGCCAATCCGCCGTGCTCTACGACGGCGAGGTGTGTTTGGGTGGGGGGGTGATTGAGGGGGCTGACGCCAGCGTCAGCGCAATGGGTTCCGCGCTCTAATTTCTCCCCATAAAACAATCCTTCCAACACACAAGGGGGGCGCCTTCCAGGCTTTCATGCGCAGCCGCGCCAATGCGCCCACGCGCTCGGCATGGAACATCCCCCACCTATTTCGACGGAAACGATTGCTGCTATAACTTTAAAACCAACTTTATTGATTCTTTAGTTCAAATATTATTCCGAACTCCGCCGGTTTTCCGGACTTCGTTTCCATCCGCCAACTTGACGCGGAATACCTTAAAGGTATCAT
>VEQC01000213.1 GCA_018883455.1 Limnohabitans sp.
TGTCCGAAGAGCGCGATCAGATCGCGCCTCAGGTGCGCGCCCTCATGCAGTCCATTCTCGATCGCTACAAAGTGGGCATCGAGGTGGTGGGCATCAATCTGCAGCAAGGCGGGGTCCGTCCACCCGAGCAAGTGCAGGCGGCGTTTGACGATGTGCTCAAGGCCGGACAAGAGCGCGAGCGCGCCAAAAACGAGGCTGAGGCCTATGCCAACGACGTCGTTCCGCGCGCCGTGGGTGCGGCTTCGCGCTTAAAGCAAGAGGCCGAAGGCTACAAGGCGCGTATCGTGGCGCAGGCCACCGGTGACGCCCAGCGCTTCAAATCCCTGGTCGCTGAATATCAAAAAGCCCCGCAGGTCACGCGCGATCGCCTCTACATTGAGGCGATGCAACAGATCTACACCAACACGACCAAGATCCTCATCGACAGTCGTCAGGGTTCCAACTTGCTCTACCTCCCGTTGGACAAAATCATGCAGCAAGTCTCGCAGTCCACGCCAGCGAGTGCATCGGGTGACGCCTCGTCGTCTGGCACCACCAGCCCCACGAGTCCCGCCCCTAACGCTGGCTTGCTCAATGGCAATCCAGATGCCCGAACCCGTGATGGTCGCTCACGCGATCGTGACGCTCGATGAGATGACTGGGAGTCCCACATGAATCAAAAAATCGGCTTCTACATTTCGTCTGTTCTGCTCGCGCTGGTGGTCATCAGCTCCACCTTGTTCGTGGTCGATCAGCGTCAATTCGGCGTCGTGTACGCCTTTGGTCAAATTCAAAATGTGATCACCGAGCCGGGCCTCAACATCAAGTTGCCCCCGCCTTTCCAAAACGTCACCTACCTCGACAAGCGCTTGCTCACCCTGGACAACGCCGACACCGAGCCCATGCTCACGGCGGAGAAACAGCGTGTGGTGATCGACTGGTACGTGCGCTGGCGCATCACCGATCCGCTGCAGTACATCCGCAACGTGGGCATTGACGAAGGCGCGGGTGCGGTTCAGCTCACCCGCGTGGTGCGCAACGCCTTTCAAGAGGAAATCAACAAGCGAACCGTGCGTGAGCTGCTCTCGCTCAAGCGCGAGGGCCTGATGGAAGACGTCAAGCGCGAAGTGCTCGAGGCCGTGACCGGGGGCAAGCCCTGGGGCATTGACGTGGTCGATGTGCGCATCACCCGGGCGGACTACGTGGACGCCATCACCGAGTCGGTTTATCGCCGCATGGAGGCCGAGCGCAAGCGCGTGGCCAACGAATTGCGCTCGACGGGCGCGGCTGAAGGCGAAAAGATTCGCGCCGATGCCGATCGCCAACGCGAAGTGACGGTGGCCAACGCCTACCGGGACGCGCAAAAAATCAAGGGTGAGGGCGATGCCGAGGCCGCCCGCATTTATGCCGAAGCCTTTGGGCGTGACCCCCAATTTGCGCAGTTTTACCGTAGTTTGGAAGCCTATAAGCAAACTTTTGCGAAAAAGAGTGACGTGATGGTGCTCGACCCCAGTTCGGACTTCTTCCGAGCATTGCGGGGCCCGGGTGCGGGTTCTGCCCCGCCAGCAAAGAAGTAAAATCTCGCTTTTAACGCTGCCTCCCTGTTGTCATGTCTGCCTGGGTTCTCCCGGATCACATCGCCGATGTCTTGCCATCCGAAGCCCGGCATATCGAGGAATTGCGCCGCCTGTGCCTCGACACGGCGCGCAGTTTTGGCTACGAACTCGTCCAGCCGCCACTTCTGGAGTATTTGCAGTCGCTCCTGGCCGTCTCGGGTCAATCGCTGAACCTGCAAACTTTCAAGCTCGTCGATCAAATCTCTGGCCGCACCTTGGGCCTGCGGGCCGATACCACCCCCCAGGTTGCGCGCATCGACGCCCACTTGCTCAACCGCCATGGCGTCACCCGGCTGTGTTACTGCGGCCCGGTTTTGCACACCCGGCCTGACAAAGCGTTTGCCACCCGCGAGCCCTTGCAGTTTGGTGCCGAAATCTATGGCCACGCAGGCCTGGAGGCCGATGCCGAAGTCTTGCAACTGGCGCTGCAAACCCTCGCCGCCCTGGGCCTGAACTCCGCCATCTTGGACCTCAGCCACGCCGGCATCATGCGCGCCATTCTGGATGACGCGTCGCTCGACGCGGATTTACTCGAATCGCTGCAATCGGCCTTGGCGCAAAAAGACGCCAGCGGTGTGGCCGCGCTGGCCTTGCCCGCGGACTTGCGCGAGACGCTCTTGCGCCTGCTGCAGCTCTATGGCGGGCGCGAAGTTCTCACCCAAGGCCGGACTTGCTTGGCCCGCTGGCCCAGCGCTTTGCAAGCGCTCGACGATCTCCAAGCCCTGGCGGACCAGTTTCCGCAGGCCGATTTGAGTTTTGATTTGGCCGACTTGCGCGGCTACGACTACTACAGCGGCGCGCGCTTTGCGCTCTATGTCCCCGGTGCCACTGAAGCCCTGGTGCGTGGCGGGCGCTACGACCAAATTGGCGCGGCCTTTGGCCGTAAGCGTCCCGCGGTGGGTTTTAGTTTCGACCTCAAGGCCCTCATGGGGGTGGTAGCCCCCATCCCCCCGAAAACCGCCATTCGGGCGCCCTGGGGCGATCACGCCGGTTTGCGCGAGGCCATTGAATCGCTGCGCGCCAGCGGCGAGACCGTGGTGTGCACCCTGCCGGGTCACCCCGAAGAAGACGACGAATTTGAGTACGACCGCGAACTGGTCGACATTGCGGGCCAGTGGTGCGTGCGCGCCCGCTGACCCCACCTGGGAAACCTGATATGACAACACCAAGCAAGACTTCCATCGTTCCAACCCGTGGCCGCCATGTGGTCGTGGTGGGTACCCAGTGGGGGGATGAGGGCAAGGGCAAGCTGGTCGATTGGTTGACCGAAACCGCCACCGGAGTGGTTCGTTTTCAAGGCGGACACAATGCGGGTCACACCCTGGTCATCAACGGCGTGAAAACCGCCTTGCACTTGATTCCCAGCGGCATCATGCGCCCCGGCGTGAAGTGCTACATCGGCAACGGCGTGGTGCTCTCCGCGCCCAAACTGCTGGAAGAAATCGCGGGACTGGAGGCCGCCGGCGTGGAGGTGCGCTCGCGGCTGCGCATCTCCGAGGCCTGCCCCCTGATCCTGCCCTACCACGCCGCGCTCGATGTGGCGCGGGAAGCGGCCAAGGAAAAGGCCGGCAGCGCCAAGATTGGCACAACGGGGCGGGGCATTGGCCCGGCTTATGAAGACAAAATTGCCCGGCGGGCCCTGCGCGTGCAAGACCTCAAGCACCCCGAGCGCTTTGCCGCCAAATTGCGCGAAAACCTGGCCTTGCACAACCATGTTCTGACCGAAATCTTGCATGCACCCGCGCTCGACGCCGAGGCGCTCCTGGCCGAAGCCATGGCCTATGCGCGCGAGATTTTGCCGATGGTGGCCGACGTCTCGCGCGAGCTCAATGAAGCCCACCAGCGTGGCGAGAACATTTTGTTTGAGGGTGCCCAGGGGACCTTGCTCGACGTCGATCATGGCACCTACCCCTTTGTGACGTCGAGCAACTGCGTGGCCGGCAATGCCGCCGCGGGTTCGGGGGTGGGGCCCGGTTTGCTGCACTACATTCTGGGCATCACCAAGGCCTACTGCACCCGCGTGGGCGGCGGCCCTTTCCCCACCGAGCTCGACTGGGAGACCGAGGGCAGACCCGGTTGGCACATGGCCACGGTGGGTGCGGAAAAGGGCACCACCACCGGTCGCGCGCGCCGTTGTGGCTGGTTTGACGCGGCCCTGCTCAAACGCAGCGCCCAAGTCAACGGACTCTCGGGCCTGTGCATCACCAAGCTCGATGTGCTCGATGGCTTGAAAGAACTCCAACTCTGCGTGGGCTACGAGCTCGATGGCGAGCGCATCGATATTCTGCCCTTGGGTGCCGATGAAATCGCGCGCTGCCAGCCCATCTACGAAACCTTGCCCGGTTGGACGGAAACCACCGTGGGCGCTACCAGCATGGCGCAACTGCCAGAAAACGCGCGCCAGTATTTGCGCCGTATCGAGGCCGTCACGGGCGTTCCCATTCACATGGTTTCCACCAGCCCTGACCGTGACCACACCATTTTGTTGC
>VEQC01000214.1 GCA_018883455.1 Limnohabitans sp.
AACAGGGACGGGGTCGGGGTAGGCGTCGTCATGAATGCATTCTATCGGTGAGGTGGAAAACCCCTAAATGTTTACTTTATAAGTCTTTTATGGGTTATGATGGGCCTTATGGAGTACTTTGATAGTCTTTTGGAGGTCGATATGGCAATAGGCAAGGTCAAATGGTTTAACAGTAGCAAGGGCTTTGGCTTCATTGATGCGGGTGACGGGGGAAGCGACGTTTTTGTGCACTACAGCGCCATCGAGATGCAGGGCTTTCGCACCCTCGTCCAGGGCAGCACGGTGTCCTACCGCTTGGAAAACGGCCCTCGGGGGCGCCACGCCCTGGAGATTCACGTGTTGGAAGTCCCCGCGCAGGAGCGCCCCAGTGAGAGCAAGGGGGAGCGCGAGGGCCGATTGCGTACCCCGCAATTTCGCGCCAACCACATGCCCTTGTACATGAAATCCTGAGCTCGCCATCGGGCTCGCTCGAAAGGGCTTGCTCAAAGGTGCTCGATCAGCACCTGCCCGAATCCGGAACAGCTCACCTGCTGCGCACCCTCGATCAAACGGGCAAAGTCGTAGGTCACGCGTCGGCTCTGAATCGCCGCTTCCATGCCCCGCACCATCCGCTCAGCGGCTTCGCGCCAGCCCATATGCCTGAGCATCATTTCCGCCGACAGAATCGAAGAACCTGGGTTCACGTAATCCTTGCCCGCATATTTCGGCGCCGTGCCATGGGTCGCCTCGAACAGTGCCACCTCGTCCGAGAGGTTTGCGCCGGGGGCAATGCCCATCCCCCCCACCTGGGCCACCACGGCATCGGAGATGTAATCGCCATTGAGGTTCAGGGTCGCAATGACGCTGTACTCCACAGGCCGCATGAGGACTTGCTGGAAGAACGCATCGGCAATCACGTCTTTGACCAGCACGGAGCGGCCCGTGCGCGGGTTCTTGAGCATGCACCAGGGGCCGTCGTCAATCACACGGGCGCCAAACTCGCGCCGCGCCAAGTCGTACGCCCAATCGCGAAAGCTCCCTTCGGTGTACTTCATGATGTTGCCTTTGTGAACCAGCGTCACGCTTGGCAAATCGTGATCCAGGGCGTACTGAATGGCCTTGCGCACCAAGCGCTCCGTGCCCTCGCGAGAAACGGGTTTGACGCCGATGCCCGAAGTCGCCGGAAAACGAATGGACGTGACCCCCAGCTCTTGCTGCAAAAACGCGATGAGCTTGCGGGCTTCGGCGCTTTCGGCCGCGTATTCGATGCCGGCGTAGATGTCCTCCGAGTTTTCCCGAAAAATGACCATGCGGGTTTTTTCAGGTTCGCGCAACGGTGAAGGCACACCCCGGAAATACTGCACGGGGCGCAAACACACGTAGAGGTCGAGCTCTTGGCGCAGCGCCACATTGAGCGAGCGAATGCCCCCGCCCACGGGCGTCGTCAGCGGGCCTTTGATGGCCACGCGATAGGTGCGGATGGCGTCCAAGGTCTCGGCCGGTAGAGGGTTCTGCGCGCCGTAGAGCGCGGTGGCCTTGTCGCCGGCGTACACCTCCATCCAATGAATCTGTCGCTGGCCGCCATAGGCTTTGGCCACCGCAGCGTCAACCACGCGGCGCATCACGGGGGTCACATCCACACCGATGCCGTCCCCCTCGATGAAGGGGATGATGGGATGGTCGGGCACTTGGAGTTGGCCTTGGGCATCGCGGGTGATGCATTGGCCCTCGGGGGGCACTTGGATGTGCTGGTACATGGCGATGGGCATCGCGCGAGGGCGCGACAAAGCAAATCAATGCCCCTGATTTTAGAGGGGCAAAATGGGCCACAATCCCGGGCAAGATTGTTCAAGCCTCCAACCGCCGCCTATGCCCGCCCTCCTTCTCCTGCGCCAACGCCATGCCGCCCCTGGGTCCGCCCGCCCCGCCCTGCCGACGTGGCGGGCCGGCTTTTGGGCACGCGTCCAGGGATGGCGCTTGCCCGCGCTGCGCCCGTGGCTTCGGGTCATGGGGCTTGTTTTTGCGGCAAGCTTGCCCGCGCAGGCGCAGCCACAGCCGCAGTTGGATCTGCCCCGCACGACGCTGGGCGCAGGTATGTTTTTGATTCAGGCGCAAGTCGCGCAAACGGCCGAGCAACGTGCCACCGGCCTCATGCACCGGCGTGAGATGCCGCCCAATGAAGGGATGTTGTTCATCTTTGAGCGCCCTTCTATCCAGTGCTTTTGGATGAAAAACACCCTCTTGCCGCTCACCGCCGCCTTTGTGGCCGACGACGGGACCATCGTCAACCTAGCCGACATGCAGCCCCAGAGCCTCGACTCGCACTGCTCCACCAAGCCGGTGCGCTTTGTGCTGGAAATGCACCAAGGCTGGTTTGTCCGCAAAGGCATCAAGGCGGGCTCGCGCCTGAGCGGAGCCCCTTTCGAGACACGCCCCGCGCAGTAAGCGCGGGGACGTTGCATCACCACGGGGCGCCGCGCGGCCCCTGCCCTCAAGCCTTGAGGGCGTCGATGGTGGCGTTGAAGGTTTTGCTCGGGCGCATGATTTGCTCGAGTTTGCTGAAGTCGGGCTGGTAGTAGCCGCCAATATCGACGGGCTTGCCCTGCACGGCGTTGAGCTCGGCAAGAATGGTTTTCTCGTTCTCGCTGAGCTGCTTGGCCACGGGGGCAAACCGTTGGGCCAGTTCCTTGTCCTCGGTTTGTGCAGCCAATTCCTGCGCCCAATACAAGGAGAGGTAGAACTGGCTGCCGCGGTTGTCGAGCTCACCGGTCTTGGGCGAGGGGTTCTTGCGGTTGTCGAGCAACTTGCCCGTGGCGGCGTCCAAGGTCTTGGCCAGTAGTTTGGCGCGCGCGTTGTCGTTCTTGATCCCCAAATCTTCCAGCGAAACCGCCAAGGCAAGGAATTCACCCAAAGAATCCCAGCGCAAGTGGTTTTCCTCCACCAGTTGCTGTACGTGTTTGGGCGCGGAGCCACCGGCGCCGGTTTCGTACATCCCACCACCGGCCATCAGGGGCACGATGGAGAGCATCTTGGCCGAGGTACCGAGTTCCATGATGGGGAAGAGGTCGGTGAGGTAGTCGCGCAGGATGTTGCCCGTTGCGCTGATGGTGTCCATGCCGCGAACAACGCGCTCCAAGGTGTAGCGCATGGCACGCACCTGGCTCATGATCTGGATGTCGAGCCCATTGGTGTCGTGCTCGTGCAAGTACATCTTGACCTTGCGAATGAGTTGCGCTTCGTGGGGACGGTAGGCATCGAGCCAGAACACCACCGGCATGCCGGAGTTGCGCGCGCGCGTGACCGCGAGCTTGACCCAGTCGCGGATGGCGGCGTCCTTGCACTGGCACATGCGCCAAATGTCGCCCTCCTCCACCGTCTGGCTCAGCAACACTTCGCCGGTGTCGATGTCGGTGATGTTGGCCACGCCATCTTCACTGATCTCGAAGGTTTTGTCATGCGAGCCGTACTCCTCGGCCTGCTGAGCCATCAGGCCCACGTTGGGCACGGTGCCCATGGTCTTGGGATCGAACGCACCATGCCATTTGCAGAAGTTGATCATCTCCTGATAAATCCGGGCGAAGGTGGATTCGGGCATGACCGCCTTGACGTCCTTCATGCGGCCATCGGCGCCGTACATCTTGCCGCCGGCGCGAATCATGGCGGGCATGGAGGCGTCCACGATCACGTCGTTGGGCGAGTGGAAGTTGGTGATGCCTTTGGCCGAGTCCACCATGGCCAGTTCGGGACGATGCTCGTGGCAGGCATGCAGGTCACGCTTGATTTCGTCCTGCTTGGACTGGGGCAGGGTGGCGATCTTGTTGTACAGATCGGCCATGCCGTTGTTGACGTTCACGCCCAGTTCCTTGAACAGGGCGCCGTGCTTTTCAAAGGCTTCCTTGTAGAAGATCTTGACGCAGTGACCGAACACGATGGGGTGCGAGACCTTCATCATGGTGGCCTTGACGTGCAGCGAGAACATCACGCCGGTCTTGTGCGCGTCCTCGATTTCCTTCTCGTAGAACTCGAGCAGGGCTTTCTTGCTCATGAACATGCTGTCGATCACTTCGCGGTCGAGCAGCGAGACTTTTTGCTTG
>VEQC01000215.1 GCA_018883455.1 Limnohabitans sp.
GCACTCGCGTTTAGCGTAGACCTCTGGGGCACGCCAGTTCCGGCCTACCGTCTAGGGGTGATTGTGATCGGTGCGGCTGTGGCTCTGGGACTGAGCCTGTGGTTGCGCTTCTCTCGCGTGGGTTTGTTCGTGCGCGCGGCGAGCACCGATCCGGAGACCACCTCCATGCAAGGGGTCAACACCGATGTGCTCAGCGCCGGAGTGGTGGGACTGGGCACCGCGCTGGCTGGGCTCGCCGGCGTGGTGGCTGCGCCTTTTCTCTCGCTCTCGCCCTCCATGAGCGCGGACGTGATCATTGACTCCTTCGTGGTGGTGGTGATCGGGGGGCTGGGTTCACTGGCTGGCGCGTTTGTGGCGGCACTGGTACTGGGCATGGTGCAGGCGATAGGGGCGGTGTACCTGCCCGATGCGGCGGTGCTGCTGCCGTTCCTGATCATGATCGCGATTCTGATTTGGAAGCCTGCTGGTTTTGCCGGCAGCCGCACATGAGGAGCATGCGATGAGTCTCCTGCGTTTGTTTTCCACCGCCTTGTTGGCCTTGGCTGTGGGCATGGCCGTCATGCTGCTGGTCAAGTCCAACACCTTGCTCTCGCTGTTCACCCAGGCCTTGATTTACGCCTTGTTCGCCTCGGGCATTGGCTTGCTGTTGCGCCAAAACGGGATGGTGAGTTTTGGCCATGCGCTGTACTTTGGCGGGGCGAGCTACTTGGTGGGGATTTTGTTGCAGCTGCAATGGACCTCGCCCGAATGGGCGATTGGGGTGGCGCTACTGGCCATCACGGTCTGCGCCTTTTTGATTGGTTTGGTGATCGTGCGCGTGCCGGGTATTGCTTTTGGCATGTTGACCCTGGCGATTGGCCAGATGTTCTACCTGACCGCCTCACGAGCCCGCGGGCTCACGGGGGGAGCCGATGGCATGAACATTGACTGGGGCAACGCGCTGTGGGGTGTGCCGATATCGGCCTTGCTCAAACCCGCCATGCTCTTTGGCGTGACTTGGTCGACCCTGGTGTTGGTGCTCTTGCTGCTGGCACTGTTGCTGCGCACCCGCTTTGGGGCGATCACGGAGGCGGTGCGTGATAACGAGGAGCGCGCGCGCTTTATTGGATTGACGACGCTTTGGCCCCGCGCCACGGTGTACGCGCTCTCGGCGTTGGTAACGGGGGTGGCGGGTGTGCTCTCGGCCTTGAACACTGGCTTTGTCTCGCCCGAGAGCCTGCACTGGAGCGTCTCGGGGGTGACCTTGATGATGGTGGTGGTGGGCGGTTTTCAGACCTTGTGGGGGCCGGCGCTGGGAGCAGTGGTGTATTTCCTGTTCAAGGATTTGCTGGGCGAGCACGCCACGCACTGGATGACGATTTTTGGCGTGGCCTTGATCACAGTGATCGTGTTCTCACCCAGTGGCCTGGCTGGGGCTTTGCAGCGTTTGGGCCGGGGCTCTGTGCCGCGCGCGCGTGCGGCAGGTCATTGAGGAGGGGGAGCAGATGATCCAGTACGTGTTGCAAACCGAGGACGTCGCCATTCACTACGGCGGGGTTAAAGCGGTGGATGGGGTGGACCTCACCCTAGCCAAAGGCCAGATTCGGGGATTGATTGGCCCCAACGGGGCCGGTAAATCCACGGTGATCGATGCCATCACGGGGCGGCGACGCCTCACCCGCGGGCGCGTGACGCTCCTGGGCGAAGATGTCTCGGCGTTGGGCGTGGTGGCGCGTCGGGCTCGGGGGCTCTCGCGCAGTTTTCAGCGCACGAGCATCTTTGCCCAAATGCCGGTTTTCAAACAGGTTGAGCTTGCCTCTCACCAAATGGGTGCGAGCGACTCCTATGCCGATGCCCAGGCGGTGCTCCAAGAGCTCGACCTCTGGGACATGCGCGAGACCGTGGCACAAGACCTAGGCTATGGCGAACAGCGCCGCTTGGACTTGGCCCTGGCTTTGGTCGGCCACCCGAGCGTGCTGTTGCTCGATGAGCCTATGGCGGGTTTGTCGGTGAAGGAATCACTCGACTTGGCGGGGCATTTGAAGAAACTCACCGATACGTGGGATGTCTCGGTGCTGTTGGTGGAACACGACATGGATGTGGTGTTTGGCATCTCTGACGTGGTGACGGTGTTTGAGCTCGGTCGCGTGATTGCCGATGGTTCGCCCGCAGAGGTGCGCGCCAACCCCCGTGTGCGCGAAGCTTACCTGGGGAGTGCCGCATGAGCGATTTGCTACGACTGGAAAATGTCGATGCCTTCTATGGCTCGGCGCACATTCTGCATGGCCTGAGCCTGCACATTCAGGCGGGGGAGCGCGTGGGCCTGGTGGGGCGCAACGGCGTGGGCAAGACGACGGTGGTCAACACCTTGCTGGGCTTGGCCCGTCTGCAACAGGGGCGCGTCTGGCTCAACGGCCACGAGCACCGGCGCTTGCGTCCCTACATGGCGGCTCAGCACGGTCTGGCGGTGGTGCCGCAAGGACGGCGCATCCTCTCCAACCTCACGGTGGAAGAAAACTTGTTGCTCGGCGCAGCCGTGGGACGGGCCGGCCCTTGGCAAGTCAAAGACATCTACCGTCTCTTTCCCATTCTGCAAGAGCGTGCTCACACCCCAGGCACCGCGCTCTCAGGCGGACAGCAACAAATGCTTGCCGTGGGCCGTGCGTTGATGGCCAACCCCGCCTTGATCTTGCTCGATGAGCCCACCGAGGGGCTTGCCCCCGTGATCGTGGACCAACTGGCCGAGGTGTTTAACGCCGTCGCAGAGCAGGGCACGGCTTTGTTGCTCATCGAACAAAACATGAGCTTGGTGGTACGGGTGGCCAAGCGCTATTTGGCCATGGCCAAGGGATCCTTCGTCGCGCAAGGTGAGGTGCACAACACCCGCGAGAGTTTGCACGACTTGGAAAGCCACGTGATGGTTTGACACATTTTTACCCACCGCCGCCGGACGGTTTCCGGCGCCACAGAACCAGGAGACTGACATGTTGACCAAACGCAAACTGACCCAGGCGATGGCTGCCGCCGCGCTGCTCACCGCCCTGCCCCTGAGCGGTCTGGCCCAGGCCAAGGACCCGATCCGGGTGGGCTTGGTGTCGTCCAAATCCGGCGTCTTTGCCCAGCAGGGCGAGGAAGTCATGCGCGCCGTGCATTTCGCGGCCGAGGAAGCCAACGCCCGCGGCGGCATTGACGGGCGCAAGGTGGAAGTCAAGGAAGCCGACGACGAGAGCACGCCGGACGCCGGCCGGCGAGAAGCCGAGAAGCTCGCGCGGGATGGCTACAACTTGCTCATTGGCGGCATCGCGTCTTCGATTTCGCTGACCATCGCGCAAAACCTTGACCGTTGGGACGCCGCCTACTTCAACACGATCAGCAAGTCTGACAAGATCACGGGCGACACCTGCAAGGCGCGCAGCTTCCGCACGAACCACTCCGACGCCATGGATATCGCCATGATCAACGCCTGGGCGAAGAACCTCAAGGGCAATAAGTTTGCGGTGCTCGCCGCAGATTACGTCTGGGGACGCGATTCGGGTGAATCGTTCAAAAAGGCCGTTGAAGCCAACGGCAAGAGCGTGCCGCTGAGCCTGTATGTCCCCATGGGCACAAAAGACTTCTCACCCTATATCGCCCAGCTCAAAGCCGCAAATGTGGACGCCATCTGGGTGGCTGAGGTGGGGCGTGATGCGATTGCGTTTATCAAGCAATCGGAGGAGTTTGGACTGATTCCGAAGACGCCCCTCATTGGCCATGCCTTGATTCTCAACTTCATGGTCAACGCCACCGGCAAGGCACTTGAGGGCACACCGGGCAATACGGGCTACACCGTCGATATTGACACCCCACGCAACAAGGCCTTTGTGGCCGCTTGGAAGGCCAAATTTGGTCGTTTACCCACCGACAACGAGGGACAAACCTACAACGGCATGCTCGTTATGTTCGATGGCGTACGCATGGCCAAGAGCGTCAAACCCGAAGACGTCAGCAAGGCCTTGCGCGGCGCCCAGGTCGAGACCGTTTATGGGCAAATGACGATGCGCGCGGCGGACAATCAGCTGGTCATCCCCAACTATGTGGGCCGCGTCAAAATGG
>VEQC01000216.1 GCA_018883455.1 Limnohabitans sp.
GATCAGTCTGGACACACCATTCAAACCCGTGTCCTGATCGCTCACCCGCACATTGGAGATGAAATACGGGGTGTCTTCCATGGCCGCAGGCCAAGTCTGGGGCAGTTGGTTTACCGGCGCGTCATTGCCGCGGCTGACCTCAACCCAGATGTCCTGAGTGCTGCTATTTCCCGCCGTGTCTGTCGCCACCACCGTGAAGGGTAGGCGCGACAAACCCAGCGTGCTGAGCCATTCCTCATCGAGGGGTTGGCTGTTTTGTAACAATCCCGTATTGGAAATGGTGAAGCGCCAGGCTTCAGGACCGCGCAGGCGCCAACTCGTCCCGAGATTTTCATTGGCGGCACTGAACTGAACGCTTAGCGCCTGGTTTTCGGGGATGGGCCAAGACGTACTGCTTTTCGCATTGCTGATGACGGGCGCTTGGGTATCGATTTGCACCGAAGACGACAGTGCGCCTGTTAGAAAACTGCGATTGCCGGCGATATCCAAGGCTCGCGCCGCCACTTGTCCGATGGCGTAAGTCCCTGCGGCCAAACTGAATTGCTGACCGCTACCCGGGAGCCAGACGGGGTTAGCCGCCAAGGCATCGAGGGTGTACTGCCATTGCCCATTTTGCTCAAGACCGCTGATGCTCACGATGCCACTGGCGGTAATGCCATCGGTACGGCTTGAACCTTGGTCGTCCAAACTGAGAAACGGCCGCGCAGGCGCCTGGTTATCGACCAGGTATTGTGGGTCCACGCGCACCCCACCATTGACGGCCGGTGAAAAATCTGCACCGGTCCATTCTCCCGTGATGCGAGACGTTGGCGTCTCGGGGCTAAGCGAGAGCCATTGCAACTTGCCTGAGGCGAGCTCTGAGGCGCCCGCTCGCGGCGTTTGGGGCAGTGTCAATTGCACTTCCCGCGTGGATTTGGCGGTGCTATTAGGAGCGTCTGCGGGTAGGTAGGCATTGAAGGTTTCACCGCTGTCACCCACCCGCATTTGGGCCCACCAGCCACCGCTCAAGAGAACGGGCTCGCTAAAGCCAAAGACCAGCTTGACGGTGTCACCGGCCATACCAGCGAGTTCGCTACCTTGGGTGTCACGCGCTAGCAGGCTCACGGGGGTGCGCGCCGAAGGCGTGGCATTGGCATTGTCTAGCGCCTGCGCGGCCATGGCGTCCACGCTCCCGGTGGCGGTCACGCTGGGATCGGTGGCCGGGGCGGCGCTGTTCTTGATGAGGGCATCGATCCAAGCGTTGGTCTCGACCTGTCCGTCTTCGAAGACCACGTAGTCACCCCGGGCCATGATGACGGTGGGGCGATTGGTGCCGCTGAGGCTGAGGGTTTCGCCTTGGAGGACGGCGGTGTAATCGGCACGCCGGCCGGCGAGAAACACCTTGTCATAGCCCGGGATCTGCGGGGTGATTTGACTGGTGCCGCTGTCGGTGAAGTCAAAGGTGAAGTTGCCCGAGAGATAGACGTGATCGGGTTGACTCGTGCCCTTGAAGAAGATGCTTTCGCCAGCAAGGCTGACCTCTCTGTAGTCAACCGAGAAGTCGGTGAAGTTGCCACCGGAGATGGGGTAATAGCGGGTGAGTTTGGACATGCAGCGTCTTTCTGATGGCTTACTGATGTTGAGAAGAGCCTCAAAAAATCACCACTGCATAAGGCTCATTAATTGAAGCAATTGTTACTACTGATACAGGAATTAATATAATACTTCATATTCTTTTTTAATCGAAAAAGAATAGAGCGGGGATACCGATTAAGAACGGCAATAACTACCAGAATGTCCGGATGCGTGCGGACAGGCAACGAGGCCCGCGAACCCCAGATTAGGAGGGGTCGAGCGCTTGCAACAACTCACTGATCTCGAGCCACCGCGATTCGAGCGCTGCGGTCTCATCGAGCAAGGCCTTGTGCTTTTGCGATCCTTGGGTAATCTCTTGGGCGCTTGTTCCTGGGGTTGATAACAGGGTCTCGAGCGACTGACGGACCTGGGCCAAGGACTCTAATTGCGCTTCAATGGTCACGAGTTCCTTGCGCAACGGGCGAACTTGGCTCAACAGGGCTTGCCGCGCCTGTGCCTGTTGTTGACGTTGCACTTTCGCCGAGACTTGGAGCGTCGGCGTTGCAGGCGTCGATTGACTGAGGGCTTGGCGGCGTTGTCGCGCGAGCTCCAGCAGACGCCGCTGGTAGTCCTCTAAGTCGCCATCGAAGGTTTGCAATCGTCCATCGTGAACCCACCAAAACTCATCGCAGACCTCGCGCAGCAGGGCGCGGTCATGGCTCACCACCAGCACACTGCCCTCAAAGGTATTGAGCGCCAAGGCCAGCGCTTCACGGGTGTCGAGGTCGAGGTGGTTGGTGGGTTCATCCAGCAACAGCAGGTTTGGCCGCTGCCAGACCATGAGGCACAACACCAATCGCGCTTTTTCGCCGCCGCTGAACTGCCCCACGGGTTGGTGCACCATGTCGCCCGTGAATAAAAACTGCCCCAGAACATTGCGCAAGTCCTGCTCGCGCGTGGACTGGCCGCTGAGCCAGCCTTGCGTCTCACCTTCCCGTGCCCATCGGGTGATGT
The DNA here is from genome assembly GCA_018883455.1 of Limnohabitans sp. Classification (GTDB taxonomy): domain Bacteria; phylum Pseudomonadota; class Gammaproteobacteria; order Burkholderiales; family Burkholderiaceae_C; genus Limnohabitans. Next base: position 2,569 of record VEQC01000216.1, read on the forward strand.
GCTGCAGCGCGCTTTCATCCGGGCGCAAGATGTCGAGCTCCTGCTGGGCGAAATACCCCATGCGAAGGCCCTTACCCCAAAGTACCTGACCGGAGAGGACCGGCAAGGTGCCGGCCAGTGTCTTGATCAAGGTGGACTTGCCCTGACCGTTGGCCCCGAGCACACCAATGCGCTGGCCGGGCAACACACTGCAACTCATGTGGGCGCCAATCACTTTGGGCGGCTGGTCGGGGGCTGCATAGCCAATGCTGACCTCGCGCATCTGAAGCATGGGGTTGGGCATAGCGTCGGGCGCCGCAAAGGCAAAGCCAAACTCGTGTTGGGTTGTCAAGGGCGCCACACGCGCCATGCGCTCGAGCGCCTTGACGCGGCTCTGGGCCTGACGCGCTTTGGTGGCCTTGGCCTTGAAGCGGTCGATGAAGGATTGCAAATGCGCAATTCGCTGCTCTTGTCGAACCAAGGCCAATTGCTGTTGATTCAACTGCTCGGCGCGCAAACGCTCAAACTGGGTGTAGTTGCCGCTGTAGCGCTGTAGCCGTCCGTTGGCGACATGCAGGGTGACTTGGGTGGTGGCATCGAGAAAATCCCGGTCATGGCTGATCACCAGGAGCGTGCCCGGGTAACGTTGCAGCCAACTCTCGAGCCATACCAAGGCGTCGAGATCGAGGTGGTTGGTGGGCTCGTCCAAGAGCAAGAGGTCGCTCGGGCACATGAGGGCGCGCGCGAGTTGCAGGCGCATGCGCCACCCGCCGGAGAATTGATGGACGGGCTGATTCAATTCGCTCACCGCAAAACCCAAACCCAGAATCAGGGCCTCGGCGCGGGCGCGCGCGTCGTGCTCGCCCGCGTCTTGGAGTCGCATGTGCGCATGGGCCATGGCCTCGCCGTCCTCCTCGGACTGCGCTTGGCTCAGGGCCGCACGGGCCGCCATCAAGCGGCTATCGCCTTCCATCACGAAGTCCGTAGCGCTCAACTCACTCTCAGGCATGTCTTGGGCTACCTGCGCGATCAGCCAATGCGGGGGGATCTCCACCGTGCCGGCATCTTCATGCAGTTGCCCCAGCAGCAGGGCAAACAAGCTGGACTTGCCCACGCCGTTGCGGCCCACGAGGGCGGCCTTTTCGCCCGGATGCAGGGTCAGATCCACGGTGTCGAGCACGACCTTGGCTCCCCGTCGCAAGCTGACTTGTTGCAACCGAATCATGCGCCGAGGTCCTGCGCCGTGAGCAGCAACACATGATCGTCTCCCGCAGTGCAGGGGAGCCAAACCGGCGTGAGTTCGGGAAACGCTGCTTCGAAATGGCCCCGCTCATGGCCGATCTCGAGCACCAAGACGCCCTGCGGGGCGAGATGCCGGGGCAAGTCTTGCAAAAGGCGTCGGATGAAATCCATGCCGTCGGCACCACCATCGAGGGCCAGACGGGGCTCGGCCTGAAATTCGGGCGGGAGACTCTCCATGCTCTGGGCGTTGACATAGGGTGGATTGCACAAAA
>VEQC01000217.1 GCA_018883455.1 Limnohabitans sp.
ACGGCTGCGTTGGTCTGGATCACCGAGTACTACACCGGCACCGACTACGCGCCGGTCAAACACGTGGCACAGGCCTCCACCACCGGCCACGCCACGAACATCATCGCGGGCATTGGCGTCTCCATGAAATCCACCGCATGGCCGGTTTTGGCGGTGTGCGTGGCCATCGTGGCTTCCTACGGCTTGGCCGGTCTCTACGGCGTGGCCGTGGCGGCCACATCCATGCTGAGCATGGCGGGCATTGTGGTGGCGCTTGACGCTTACGGCCCGATCACGGACAACGCCGGCGGCATTGCCGAAATGGCCGAGTTGCCCTCGAGCGTGCGCGACGTGACCGACCCCCTCGATGCGGTGGGCAACACCACCAAAGCAGTGACCAAGGGCTACGCCATTGGCTCAGCTGGCCTGGCCTCGTTGGTGCTCTTTGCCGACTACACCCACAAACTCGAAGCCGCGGGCCAGAACCTGAAGTTCGACCTCTCGGACCCGATGGTGATCGTGGGTCTGTTCATCGGCGGCCTCATCCCCTACCTCTTTGGCGCGATGGCGATGGAGGCCGTGGGCCGCTCCGCCGGGGCCGTGGTGGAGGAGGTGCGGCGTCAGTTCCGCGAGATCAAGGGCATCATGGAGGGCACCGCCAAGCCGGAGTATGGCCGTGCGGTGGACATGCTCACCACCGCCGCCATCAAGGAGATGATGATTCCCTCGCTCCTGCCCGTGGTCGTGCCCATCGTGGTCGGCCTCTTGCTGGGCCCCAAAGCCTTGGGCGGCTTGCTCATGGGCACCATCGTGACCGGCCTCTTTGTGGCGATTTCCATGTGTACCGGCGGCGGCGCTTGGGACAACGCGAAAAAGTACATTGAGGATGGTCACTTTGGCGGCAAAGGCAGCGATGCCCACAAAGCCGCCGTGACCGGCGACACCGTGGGTGACCCCTACAAGGACACGGCGGGCCCTGCGGTCAACCCCTTGATCAAGATCATCAACATCGTGGCCTTGCTCATCGTGCCCCTGCTTTAAATCCAACGAGGGGGTGCTCCACAAGGCCCCCCAGCGCACAAACGAACCCCGAGAGGCCCGCGCAAAGGGCCCATACGACGCTTGTGCAATCCCACCGCCGGCCCCTTGGGGCCGGCTTTTCCTTTATATTTGGGCGAAAAGAATGTTCCTCTCCTCACCGCATGTCTGAACGCGTCATCCCTTTGGTTGATCAGCGCCTCCAAGCGCTCCCAGCCCACCTCCCCCACCCCCCCGTGCTCGCCACGGGCACCCTGGCGGATCGGCTGGCGCGTCCGTTGCACGACCTGCGCATCAGCGTGACCGACCGTTGCAACTTCCGCTGCAGCTACTGCATGCCCAAGGAAGTCTTCAACCGCGACTACCCCTATTTGCCGCAGTCCGAGCTGCTGACGTTTGAAGAAATCACCCGCTTGGCCCATGTGTTCACGCGCCATGGGGTGCGTAAGCTGCGCATCACCGGGGGCGAACCCTTGCTGCGCAAACACCTGCCGGTGCTGGTGAGCCAGCTCGCGGCCCTGCGCACCCTTGAGGGCGAGCCGCTCGACCTCACCCTCACCACCAATGGCTCTTTGCTCGCGCGCCAGGCGCAGGCCCTGCGCGAGGCGGGCTTGCAGCGCGTGACCATCAGCTTGGATGGCTTGGACGACGCCGTTTTTCGGCGCATGAACGACGTGGACTTTCCCGTCTCGGACGTGCTCGAAGGCATTGCCGCTGCGCAAGCCGCCGGCTTGGGGCAGGACGCGCAGGGTCACTGGCGCCACCTCAAAATCAACATGGTGGTCAAGCGCGACACCAACTTGAACCAAGTCGTGCCCATGGCCCAGTACTTCCGTGGCAAGGGGTTGAGCCTGCGCTTCATCGAATACATGGATGTCGGGGCCACCAATGGCTGGTGTTTGGACGAGGTGGTGCCGTCGCAAGAATTGCTCGCCATGCTGCAAGCCGTTCACCCGCTCGTGGCCCTGCCGCCCAGCGCGCCCGGGGAAACGGCGCAGCGCTGGGGTTGGGCAGACGCACATGGCCGCCACGACCCCGCCCTGGGTGAAATCGGGTTCATCAGCAGCGTGACGCAAGCTTTCTGCCATGAATGCAACCGCGCCCGCTTGTCCACCGAAGGCAAACTCTACTTGTGCCTCTTTGCGAGCCAGGGCTACGACCTCAAAACCCTCCTGCGCCAAACCAATCCCCCCGTGACCGACGCGCAACTCGCCTCGGCCATTGGCCACATCTGGCAGGGTCGGGAAGACCGCTACTCGGCCCTGCGCGCGCAAATGCCGCCCGCTTCGCGCACGGCGGGCAAGCGCATCGAGATGAGCTACATCGGCGGTTGAGCCCTTATGCGCGTCGCCACGCCAGCCGAGATCACGGGCTTGGTGCTCGCGGGTGGGCAAGGCCGTCGCATGGGCGGGCAAGACAAAGGCTTGATCCTGCTCGAGGGCCAAGCCATGGCCCAGCGCTGCGCGCAAAGACTCGCCCCCCAAGTGCAGTGCGTGGCCATCAGCGCCAACCGGCACTTGGAGACCTATGCCGCATGGGGCTATCCGGTCTGGCCGGACGCACAAGCCGAGTTCGCCGGTCCCCTGGCCGGCTTTCTGGCGGGTCTCACCCAAGCGAGTACCCCCTGGGTGGTGTGCGTGCCCTGCGACAGCCCGTTTTTCCCAACCGACCTGGTGGCACGGCTTTGCGCGGCGCAAGCGCAGGAAGGGGCCGATGTGGCCGTGGTGCGCGCCGTCTCCGACGCCCACGAGTCCCGCCCGCAGCGCCAACCCGTGTTTTGCCTGCTGCCCACGCGCTTGGCGGACGATTTGCGCGCGTTCATGGCCCAAGGTGGGCGCAAAATCGACGCCTGGCTGCAAGGCCACGCCTGTGCCGAAGCGGTTTACCCCCCCGAGGACGCCCCGGCCTTTTTCAACTTCAATCGCCCGGAGGACCTGAGCCGCCGGCCAAACGCATCATGAGCGCCATCCAATCCATTGCCGATTCCCTGCAAGGCTACGATGCACAGTCCTTGCCCGTCCCCGTGGCCGTCGAATTTCTGGCGCGCCTCGCCCGTCTCGCACCCGCTCGGGCCCCCGAACGCCTGCCCGTGCCCCAGGCGCTCGATCGCATCTTGGCCGAGGACATCATCTCCCCCGTGAGCGTGCCCCCGCACGACAACTCGGCCATGGACGGCTATGCCTTTGACGGCCGGCATTTGCGCCCCGCAGAGGCGCTCACGCGCACGGTGGAGGGAACGGCGCTTGCGGGTCGCGCCTGGCAAGGGCGCGTGAGCCCCGAGGGCTGCCTCAAAATCATGACGGGCGCGGTCATGCCCGAAGGGCTCGACACGGTGGTGCCACAAGAATTGGTGACGGTGGAGGGCGCCCAGATCCATATTCCCGCCGACATCGTGCGCCCCGGCGACAACCGCCGCTTGGCGGGCGAGGATTTGCAAGCGGGCGCGCCGGCCTTGCGCCAAGGCCAACGCCTCGCGCCCGCGGCGCTGGGCTTGGTGGCAAGCTTGGGGCTACCCGAAGTTGCGGTCATGCCTCGCCTGCGGGTGGCTTATTTTTCCACCGGCAGCGAGATTCTCAGTTTGGGCGAGGCCCCGCGCGAGGGTGCGGTGTACGACAGCAATCGCTACACCGTCATGGGCATGCTCCAGCGTTTGGGCTGCGAAGTGGTGGACTTGGGCGTGTGCCCCGATGATCCCGCTCAACTCAAAGCCCGTTTTGCCCAGGCTGCGGCCATGGCCGACGCCGTGATCACCAGTGGTGGGGTGAGCGTAGGCGAAGCCGACTTCACCAAAACCATGATGCGCGAGCTGGGCGATGTCGCCTTCTGGCGCATCGCCATGCGCCCCGGACGCCCCATGGCCGCAGGCCGCATCGGCCAGGCCTTGCTCTTTGGTCTACCTGGCAACCCGGTGGCCGTGATGGTCACCTTCATGGCCTTGGTGCGCCCCACCCTGCTCGCGATGATGGGCGCGCGCGGCGAGCCGCCCGTGTGTCTGCAAGCCCGTTGCCTGGAGCCCCTGCGCAAAA
>VEQC01000218.1 GCA_018883455.1 Limnohabitans sp.
ACAGCACGCAGGCCAAGAGGAAACTCGGCGCCACGGGCTTGCCCTCTCCAACCCGCCGATCGGTGTCTTGCAAGGCGGCGATCACGAAGGGATCGTCCGCGCGCGCGACCACGAGGTCGAGCAAGGGGTAAATGCCTTTTTGCAGACCGTGCTGGCGCAATTGCGCGATGCTCGCGAGCGCATGCCCGGTTTGCAAAAGCTTGAGCATCTCATCAAACAAACGGCTCTGGGGCACCTCGGCCAGCAGCGGCAAGAGGGATTTAAAGGGCTTGGCAGTGCGCCCCTCGATGGTGAAGCCCCGTTCGGCGAGTTTGGCTGCAAAGCGCACGGCGCGGATGATGCGCACGGGATCCTCGCGGTAGCGGTTCTCGGGGTCGCCGATCATGCGCAAGACGCGCTTCTTGGCGTCGGCAATGCCGCCGTGGTAATCGATCACTTCCCCGCTCTCGGGGTCGTAGTACATGGCGTTGATGGTGAAGTCGCGCCGCGCTGCGTCTTCGTGCTGGGGGCCCCAGACGTTATCGCGCAGAACGCGGCCGCTCGCATCCACCGCGTGCTTCATGCCCGCGAGTTCTTGCTTGCTGCTGCGTTCGTTGCCTTTGACTTTTTCGGCGTCGGCGCTATCGAGATAGGCTCGGAAGGTGGAGACCTCGATGACTTCGTGCTCACGCCCACGGCCAAAGACCACGTGCACGATGCGAAAGCGCCGGCCAATGATGAAAGCGCGGCGAAACGCCGCTTTGACTTCTTCAGGGGTGGCGTTGGTGGCGACATCGAAGTCCTTGGGTTTCAGACCTAAGAGGAGGTCACGCACCGCGCCCCCCACGATGTAGGCCTCAAAGCCACGCGACTTGAGCCCGCGCACCACGCTCAAGGCACGCTCGTCCACCCAGTCGGGATTGATGCCGTGCACGGTGGCGGGCACCACCGCACGTTGACCAAAACTGGTCTTGGCGGCTTTGGGCTGGCCGATGAGTTTGCGGATAAAAGATTTGATCATGCGGGGGAAAACAATTCCAGAATGGGCCAACCTCGGGCTTGCGCATGGGCGCGCAAGACGGTGTCGGGATTGGTCGCCACGGGACGCTGCACTTTCTCGAGCAGCGGGATGTCATTGCGAGAGTCGCTGTAGAACGTGGCGTCCACATCGGCCCAGCCCAGTCCCTGAGCTTCTAGCCATTGTTGCAGACGCGAGACCTTGCCGGGGCCTAAGGCCGGTGTTCCCGCAATTTCTCCGGTAAACCAGCCCTGCGCGTCCCGTGCGAGCTCGGTGGCAATGAGGTGAGGAATACCCAGGCGCTGGGCGATGGGGCGGGTGACGAACTCGTGGGTGGCCGTGACGAGCACCAAGGTCTCCCCCGCGCTGCGGTGGCGTTCGATGAGCGCCAAGGCCGCTGGACGCAACGCGGGCTCGATCACCTCCTGCATGAAACCGGCGCGAGCCGCTTCGGCCACCGCCGGGCCGCGCGCCACGGCAGCCGCCGTGGCAAAGCGAACGTAGGCGTGGATGTCGAGCCGACCTTGAAGATAGTCTTCATAGAAAGCGTCGTTTTGGCGCTTGAAATGGGTGGGGTCGCACCAGCCTATGCGGATGGTGTAGTCGCCCCAGGACTGGTCTGAATCGATGGGCAACAGGGTGTGGTCCAAGTCAAAGAGGGCAAGTTTCATGAGAGATCGTCGAGCATGGACTTGAGCAGCGGCACCGTGATCGCGCGCTGGGTTTGAAGGGCATAGGCGTCGAGTTGGTCGAGCAGGGCCGATTGGTGACCCAAATCTCGGCTAAAGCGGGTGAGCATGTAGTCCACCACGTCGCTGGAGAGGGTGAGTCCACGGGCTTGGGCCTGCTGCAGGAGGACGGCACGGCGCTGGGCATCGCTCAGCGCTTGGAGCGCGAAAACATGGCCCCAGCCCAGGCGGCTGCGCAAATCGTCGCGCACGGCCAAATCGGCCGGAGGGGTGTCCCCCGCAGCCAAAATCCAGCAAGGCTCCCGCCCCGGTGCACTGGCGTGCACAAACCAATTGAAGGCCGCGTGTTGCTGAACGATGGAGTAGCGGTGCACATCGTCAAAGAGCACCGCGCGCCACTCGGGCACGAAGGGGCCGGGCTCGGTGCAATCGGCATCGATCCACCCAAACGATTGACCCTGCGCCTGCAAGGCATTGGCCACGGCGCGCAAGAGGTGGCTTTTGCCCGATCCACTGGGCCCCCAGAGGTAGGTGGGTACCGGGGCCCGGCGCGAACTCTCCAGCCAGAGTTTCAAATGTTGCAACGCTTGCCCGTTGTCCCCCGGCAGATAGTTTTGCAGGCTGGGGCCGGGCTGCAGACTGATGTCCAGAGCAATTTGCTTCATGCGCTCAATGCCCCGTGTAGAGCCGACTGGCCTGGTAGCGGGCGCGCAGGCGACGGACCCCCACCAAGAGCACGGCGGCGAGTGGCAAGGCGACGAGAACGCCCACGAAGCCAAAGAGTTGACCAAAGGTCAACAAGGCAAAAATCACCATTAAGGGGTTGAGCCCAATGCGCTCGCCCACGAGCCGCGGGGTCAAGAAAAAGCTCTCCAAGAGCTGCCCAAAACCGTACACCACGGCCACGCAGAGCACCGCTTCGCCAACGGGCATGGAGAGAATTGCCGCCAGTGCGGCCAAGAGCAACCCCAAGCCAAACCCGAGGTAGGGCACAAACATCGCCAAGCCGGTGAACACACCGATGGGGACCGCCAAATCCAGCCCGAAAGCCGCGAGGGCCAGGCTGTAGTAGAGCGCGAGCACTGCCATGACCGAGAACTGCCCGCGCAGGTATTGACCCAGCACGGCATCGGCCTCCTGCACAAAGCTGTCGTAGTCGCCGCGCAGGGGCAGCGGCACCAAGGTCTCGATGTGGCGTACAAAGCGCTGCCAATCGAGCAAAAGGTAAAACAGCACCACGGGGATGAGCACCAAATTGCCCAGCACAGCCAGGGCGACGCTGCCGCCAATCCGCAAGGACGCCAGCGCCTGCGCAAGGCCGTCTTGCAAGGAGAGGTTGAGCGCCTCGGCCGCCATTTGGCGCAGCGCGGCCCAATCGAGCGGGATGTTGACTCCCCACTGCGCCAGCCAGGGGGTGAGGCGTTGACGCAGGGCGTCGATGAGGCCGGGCAACTCCGCGCGCATGCGCGGCAGCTCATGCGCCAGGATGGGCACGACGAGCATGACCAGCGCCACGATCAGGCAAATCAGCAAGACTTCCGTGAGCAGCACAGCCAAAACCAGGGGCAGGCCCCAGGCGCGCAGGCGCTGCACCAAGGGGTGCAGGGCATAGGCCAGCACGGCCCCCACAACAAAGGGCATGAGCACGGGCCCGAGTAGCCACAACGCCAGCGCCAGCAAGGCTGCTAGGGCGCTCCAGCCAAAAGTGAGTTGTTGGGTAGGGGTCAATTGCATACAGACCCCTTGGGGGCCTGCCTAAAATGGAGGCTTGATTTTATCGGTGGCCATTGACGGTTGCCGCGTTGCCACTGAAACCCCATGAACACTCCCCTTTCTTACAAAGACGCCGGCGTTGACATCGACGCGGGCGATGCCTTGGTCGAACGCATCAAGCCCTTGGCCCGCAAGACCCTGCGCGAAGGGGTTTTGGCGGGTATTGGCGGCTTTGGCGCCTTGTTTGAGGTGCCCAAGCGCTACCGCGAACCGGTGCTGGTGAGCGGAACCGATGGCGTGGGCACCAAGCTCAAGCTCGCCTTTGAATGGCAAATGCACGATGGCGTGGGCATTGATTTGGTGGCCATGAGCGTGAACGACGTTTTGGTGCAAGGCGCTGAGCCCCTGTTCTTTTTGGACTACTTTGCATGCGGCAAACTCGATGTGGACACCGCCGCTGCGGTGGTGGGCGGCATCGCGAGGGGCTGCGAACTCTCGGGCTGCGCGCTCATTGGCGGGGAAACAGCCGAAATGCCGGGCATGTACCCGGCGGGCGAATACGACTTGGCGGGCTTTGCGGTCGGGGTGGTGGAGAAATCACGCATTCTCAGCGGGCGCGATGTGCGCGTGGG
>VEQC01000030.1 GCA_018883455.1 Limnohabitans sp.
GTTTTAATATTGCAATAAATAGTTAACTTATGAACTAATGCAACCGAACTCTACCCGACGCGTCGTCGGGATCATTGGCATGACCGGCATTCGGCACTGATCGTGCGCAACAGGCATGTGCCTAACGCCTGACCCTTTTGCGTTAGCCTACGGTTATCCCCCTCACGCGCAGACAACCCGGAGTCCCCCATGCCCCCCATTCAAGGTTTGGTTTTCGATGCCTATGGCACTTTGTTTGATGTTCACTCCATCGGCCGTTTGGCCGAGAGTCTCTACCCGGGGTCGGGGCCAGCGATTTCAAACTTATGGCGCGACAAGCAGATTGAGTATTCGCGCTTGGTCTCGCTCTCTGATCCGGCAGCCTCGGGCACGCGCCACTACCAAAGCTTTTGGGAGTTGACGCAGGCCGCGCTCGTCTACAGCTTGCAGCGCCTAGGGCTGGCGCACACGCCCGCGCAAGTGCAGGCCCTCATGGACCAATACGCCAAGCTCGATGCATTTCCCGAATGCGCGAGCGTGTTGCAAGCCTTGCACCAAGCGGGGCTGCCGCTGGCCATTCTCTCCAACGGCTCGCCCGCCATGCTCCAGAGCGCGGCCGATCATGCCGGTCTCACGCCTTTCTTGCAGCACCTGCTCTCGGTGGACAGCGTGCGGCAATTCAAAACCCATCCGGCGGCTTACGCGTTGGCCAGCCAAACCTTGGGTGTGCCCACCGAGGCGCTGCTCTTTGTGTCCTCCAACGGCTGGGACATCATGGGCGCAGCTTGGTACGGGTTTCAAACATGCTGGATCAACCGCGGCCAGTTCCCCAACGAAACCATCGGCCCGCGCCCACAACACCAGGGCAGCAGCCTGCACATCGTGCGCGAAGTGGTGGGCGTTTAACTGCAGCCGCTTTCACCTCGTTCAGGAGCTGTATCCGCGTAAATAACAATAGCGTTTGAATTTCTCATAATGTTATTTATAATGGACATAAAATGTTCTGAATGCATATTATGAGGACTATAGAGGACTTTCTGACGGACTCAGAAAATATGGCTGAGTTGGGTGCTAGGTTGCGCGCTCGCAGATTGGAGCGAAACATCACAACCCAGATGTTGGCGGAACGGACGGGGCTCAACCGCAAAACGATCATGGATCTGGAAGCTGGTCGCGATGTGCGTCTGAGCACAGTGATGAAAGTGTTCCGAGTTTTGCAACTGTTAGCCAACCTAAATGTTGCTCTTCCTGATACGCTGCCTGGAGGCCAAGCGCTTTCAGCGCGTGGTCAGCCCCGGCAGCGTGCCTATCGGCCTTCGCCCCTCAAGACAAACAGAAGTTGAACCTCATCGGAGGAAGACTCAATGACTGCTGCCCCTCAACCGAAATCCCCAATCGTCAAACGCAGGACGGTAAGAAGTATCGGCCCCAAGGTACTTGTCAAAGCAAATGTGAGACTGTGGGGTGATTTGGTGGGCGCTGTCATGGAGTTTGAAAACGGTCGCATTGGATTTTCGTATGACCGTCAGTACATTCTCGATGGTGGTCCTTCCATTTCGCCCCAATTTTTGCCGGTGGAGGAGCGAACATTTGAATTCCCTCAGTTGTCCCGTCTAGAAGCATTCATGGGGTTGCCGGGTGTTTTGGCGGATTCATTACCAGACACCTTTGGAAATTTAATCATTAGAAAATTCTTTGAGACGCGCGGACAAAAAGAGCTGGAGTTGAGCCCCGTACAGCGTCTGCTTTACGTAGGTAAGCGTGCGATGGGTGCTCTCGAATACACCCCAGCGTTGCAGCAAAAAAGTCCGCAAGAGGATTTGGCTCTGGAAGTTAAATCGCTGGTGGAGTCAGCTAGGAAGCTGATTGAAGGCGAAACGGGACATGCCATACAAGAAATAATGCGTGTGGGAGGCTCTGCCGGGGGCGCAAGACCAAAGGCTTTGATCCTTTGGGATCGAAAAAAGAAAAAAGTGCGATCGGGGTTTGCCCGGCAGCGATCAGGCGAAGAGCACTGGTTGATTAAGTTCGACGACATTTCATCAACAAGCGCGCGTGACAACAAAGGAAAGCCTTTTAATCGCATCGAGTACACCTATGCTTTGCTGGCCGATAGGCTAGATATCGATATTGAGGAAGTGGATTATTTAGAGGATGCCCATCAGTTTCACTTCTTGATGCGCCGGTTTGATCGTAAAAGTAATATGAAGGTCCATATGCACAGCTTGGCTGGAATGACCCACATCGATTTCAACATGCCTGGTGTCTATGACTATGGCTCTTGGATACGGCTGATCCTGAAGCTTCAAATAGGCTATGCCGCAGTGGAGCAAGCTTTCCGAAGAATGATTTTCAATGTGGTTGGCCGTAATCAAGACGATCACGTGAAAAACATTTCTTTCTTGAAAAAAAGTCGTCACGAGGGATGGGAACTCTCACCCGCCTATGACCTTACATATTCAGCAGGCGAGGGCTACACGCGGCAGCATCAGATGTCGATTGATGGACTCAGAGATGGATTCACGCGAGAAGGATTGATCGCGTTTGGTAAAAAATTTGACATAAACCATCCGGAATGGATCATCGATCAGACGGTGGAAGTGTTTTCACAATGGCGCCAATTAGGGAATCAGTATGGCGTGGATCCTGAAGATCAAAAGCGCGTAAGTGCTGGACACCGGCTTTACCTCGGCCAGTCAACCCCCACTCCATAAATGCCCATGCGACCCGCAGATCGCCGAAGCTCAGTGGGCGTCTAACCCCCCTCACCCGTGATACCCCAAGCGCTGTGAGACCTGCTCTGCGCAGGCCTTGACGGCTTTGGCTTGGGGGCCTGTCCACGAGGGGTCAAACACGCCGGAGGAGCCCATGAGGGTGATGCCCAGCACGATGTTGCGCGAGTAGTCGAACACCGGTGCGGCAAAGGACATCACGCCAGGGGTGGGGTTGTTGACCGAGCGCGAGAGGCCGTGGCGGCGCACTTCTTCGAGTTGCTTCTCCACGTCTTCGGGCTTGAGGGGTTTGGCGATGTCGGGGCCCAGGCGCTTGTAGTCTTCGCGCATGGAGGTCTCGATCAATTTGCGCGGCAGGTAGGTGGCAAACAAGCGTCCCGTGGCGGTGCCCGCGAGCGACATGACCGTGCCGGTGCGCAGGTTCACGTGCAGCGGGTAGATGGGGTCAACCAACAACACGATGGTCGGGCCCTGGTTGCCCCAAACCGAGAGGGCCACGCTGTGCCCGCTCTCGTGCGCGAGGCGCTCGGCAAAGGGGGTGGCTTCGCGCACGGGGTTGAGCATTTGCAGGCTCACCAGGCCGAGCTGAATCGCGGTGGGGCCAAGCCAATAGTGGCCGCTCGCCGAGTCCTGCGTCACCAGCTTGAGCTTGCCAAAGCTCACGAGGTAAGGGTGCGCCTTGCCAGCGGGCATGCCAGCGGCTTTGGCCAGATCGCCCAAGGCCATGGGGCGGCCATGCGTGGCCAAGGCGAGCAAGATTTGCCCGCCCACTTCAATGGATTGAATGCCTCGTCGTTCTTTTTCGATTTTCATGTCAGTCGTCAAAAGGCCAGGGCGGCTAAGGGCAGCCCCCGAGCAGGGGAATTTCAGGTCGCACTGATTTTTAGGCTAATTCGAATTCATTTCATCGGGGTTAACCATTAGCCATAGAAAAATCAGTTAGCCATAAACTAATTTGGTGCTGACGCGGGTCAGCCCCTTTTTGCAGCAGGTAATGGCATGAGTTCTGAGATTCACGAATGCGACGTTTTGGTGGTGGGCACCGGGGCTTCCGGTATGTCCAGCGCGGTCGCCGCCGCGCACCATGGCTTGAAAGTCTTGGTGGTGGAGAAGGCCCCGGTGTATGGCGGGACCACCGCCCGCTCGGGCGGTTGGCTTTGGGTGCCGGGTACGCATCTGGCCAAAGAGCAGGGCTTGCACGAGCCCGAGGGCGCGGCCAAAGCGTATTTGCGTGACCAGGCGGGCACCCATTTCGATGAAGCGCGGGTCGACACCTTTGTCGAAAACGGCCCCAAGGCCATTGACTTTTTCACGCGCAACACCGCGGTGCAGTTTGACATGCCCCCCGTGTTCCCCGATTACCACGCCGAAGCCCCCGGTGGCTTGCCCGGCGGTCGCTCCATGGTCACGCGTCCCTTTGACGCGCGGGAGTTGGGCCCGCGTGTGCGCCAGCTCGCCCCCCCGGTGCCCGAGCTCACGGTGTTTGGCATGATGCTCGGCTCGGGCAAAGAGCTCTGGCACTTTTTGCGGGCCTTCAAATCCTTCGAATCGTTCTTCTTTGTGGCGCGCCGCTTTGGCAAGCACCTGCTCGACGTGATCGTGCACGGCCGCGGCATGACGCTCACCAACGGCAACGCGCTCGCGGGGCGTTTGGCCAAGTCGGCCATGGACCTCAATATCCCCGTCTGGCTCTCCTCGCCCGTGAAGCAACTCATCATGGAGGGCGACCGTGTCACTGGCGCCTGGGTCGAGCGCGAAGGCCAGCGCGTGGAAGTGCGCGCCACGGTGGGCGTGGTCCTGGCTGCGGGTGGTTTCCCGCACGACATCGAGCGGCGCAAGCAGCTCTTCCCGCACGCACCCACGGGCACCGAGCACTACACCCCATCGCCCGCTGCGAACACCGGAGACGGCTTGCGTCTGGCCGAGTCGGTTGGGGGCTGGGTCGATCCCACCATTCCCAACGCCGCCGCCTGGTGTCCCACCTCGCGCGTGCCGCGCGCCGATGGCACCGAGGGCGTCATGCCGCACTTCATCGACCGCGCCAAGCCCGGTGTGATCGCCGTCACCCACAACGGCGAGCGCTTCACCAACGAGGCGCTGTCGTATCACGACTTCATCCAAGATCTGGTCAAGGCCTGCCGCGCCCGAGGCGAGGCCGAGGTGGGCTGCTGGCTCATTTGTGATCACCACCACCTGCGCGAGTACGGCCTGGGCGCCGTCGCGCCCTTCCCCCTGCCCATCGGCAAGCATTTGCGCTCGGGCTACCTCAAGCGGGGCGACAGCTTGGAAGATTTGGCGCAACGCATTGGCGTGGCCCCGCAGGGCTTGCGCGCCCAAGTCGAGCGCTTCAATGCCGATGCCCTCACCGGTGTAGACCGCGACTATGGCAAGGGCAGCACCGCCTACAACCGCTATCAGGGCGATTCGCTCGTCAAGCCCAACCCCTGCATGGCGCCCATCGTCAACGGACCGTTCTACGCCATCCGCGTGGTGGTGGGCGAGATCGGCACCTTTGCCGGACTGGCCACCGACGCCGAGTGCCGCGTCATTCGCCAAGACCGTCGTCCCGTCGAAGGCCTCTACGCCGTGGGCAACGATTCGGCCAGCATCATGGGGGGCAACTACCCCGGCGCGGGCATCACCTTGGGGCCTGCGGTCACCTTTGGTTATGTGGCGGCCATGTCCTTGGTCAAGGCACACGCCGAGCAAAAGCAAGTCATGTTGCAACCCAACTGGGCCCCGCGCGTGCAGGTCACCCGTTCCGCGTCGGAGTAAACCATGGCCGCTGCGAACTACCCCATCCCAGAGTTGCTCACCCAGCGCCTCGCCCTCGTCACCGGTGGCGGGCAGGGCAATGGTCGCGCCATTGCGCTGGGCTTGGCCCGCGCGGGCGCGCGCGTGATCGTGACCGACTTGCAAGCCCAAACCGCGCAAGCCGTGGCCGATGAAATCAAAGCCCAAGGCGGCCAAGCCTGGGCCTTTGCCCTCGATGTGAGTCAAGCCGAGGACTGCGCCGCGCTCGCCCAGCGGGTCGGGCAGGAGATTGGGCCCATTGACATTCTCATCAACAACGCCGGCATCATCATTCGCGAGGGCATTCAAAGCCCGCGTGCGGTGCAAAACATGCAGCGCATGATGGATGTCAATGTGCTTGGCACCTTCTACCCCGTGCACAGCTTTTTACCGGCCCTGCGCCAGACGCGCGGCAACATCATCAACTTGGGCTCCATCGCCTCCTTCACCGGGCTCGCAGGCAGCCTCGGCTACTCGCCCTCCAAAGGCGCGGTCAAGCTCATGACGCAGGCCTTGGCCGCTGAGCTCGCGGCCGATGGCATTCGCGTCAACGCGCTCGCCCCCGGCGTGATCGCCACGCCCATGACGCAGGCCACGCGAGACGCGCCCGAGAAGTTGCAAAAGTTCATGTCACGCACCCCCATGGGCCGTGTGGCAGAGCCCGAAGAATTGATCGGCCCGGTGGTTTTTTTGGCCTCCGACATGGCAAGCTACGTCACTGGCGTGACCTTGCCGGTGGATGGAGGCTTTTTGGCCGCTTGAGATTTCAACCCACAACAACGTTTTTCACCCATGGGCATCCGCCCGCTTCACTTCCCAAGGAGACAATATGAAATTGACCCGTACCCTCAAACGCAGCGTCTTGGCCGCCGCCATCGCCATTGCGCCCTGGGCCATGGCGCAGGACATCAAGCTCGGCTTCAACGGCGACCTCTCTGCCTCCCCCTCGGCGCAGAGTGGCAAGGCTGGGGTGATCGGTATTCAAGCCGCCATTGACGACATCAACGCCGCAGGCGGCGTGCTCGGGCGCAAGCTCACCCTGGTCATTCGCGATGACCAATCGCAGCCTCCGAAGTCCATCCAAAACATGAGCGACCTCATCGACAACGAGAAAGTCGTCGCCGTCTTTGGTCCCACCAACTCCGGTAACGCGCTGGCGTGGAAGCACATTCCCAACCAGAAGAAGGTGGTCTCCATGGGCATGATTGGCTCGGGCACGGCCATCACCCACCCCATGGCCCCCGGCGCTGAGAACTACATGTTCCGCATCTCCATGGTGGACCGTGAGCAGGTGGCTGGCCTCGTGGCCTACGCGGCCAAATCCGGCACCAAGAAAATTGGCCTCTTGGGCGAGACCACCGGCTACGGTCAAGGCGGCCTCAAGGACTTGGAAGAAATCGCCAAGCTCCACGGCCTGACCCCGCTGGCCATCGAGAAGTTCGGCGTGGCCGATACCGACATGACCTCTCAGCTCAACAAGATGAAGGCTGCCGGTGTGGACACGGTGCTCGTCTGGGCCCAGGGCACCCCCACGGGCCAGCTCGTGCGCAGCATGGAGAAGATCAACTACTTCCCCACCTTCCTGAGCTCATGGGCTGCAGACAACATCACCTTCTTTGACGCTGCGGGCAAATCCCTGGCCAACAAGCCCATCTTCATGCGCACCTTGGTCAACCCGGCCACCCCCGCGCAGAAGAAGCTCTTTGACCGCACCGGCCCGCAACTCGCCGCCCCGAGCGCGTTCCCCTTCGTCATTCACGGCTATGACGCCACCTTGCTCGTGGCTGCGGCCATTCGCCAGGCGGGCACCGCCGATGGCCCCAAAGTGCGCGAAGCCCTGGAGAACCTCAACGCTCCCGTGGTCGGTGTGAAGAAGACGTACAACAAGCCTTTCTCTGCCACCCAGCGTGAAGCCCTGGTCGCCTCTGACCTCACCTTCGTGCGTTGGAGCGAGGACAAACTCGTCGAGTTCAGCGATAACATCACCAAGTCGCTCACCGCAGGCGACTTCAAGCGTTAAGCACCCCTCTGGAGTCACCCCGCCACCGGGGTGGCTTCAGTTTGTTGCGGTTCGCAACGTTTGAACCCCTGCACGATCACGGAGAACACAACATGGAAGTTGCGCTGTTGCAAGCGCTCATCAGCGGATTGGCCGTGGGCAGCGCCTACGCCTTGGTCTCGCTCGGGTTCAGTGTGACCTTCACCACCACCAAAACCCTGAATTTTTCGCACGGTGAATTTGTCTCGGCGGGCGCCTTCATTGGCATGAGCGTGTTGCTCCTGGCCATTGGCAAACCGCTCACCGCCACGTCGTTTGGCGGGGTCCAGCCGGACGTGAGCATTCAACTCCTCGCCTTGCTCGCGGCCTTGGGGCTCATGGGCCTGGTGGGCTGTCTGTTGTATTGGTTGGGCGTGCGCCCCTTTGCGCGCCGCCCGGGGATGGCCTGGGTCATGAGTACCTTGGGCTTTGGCGTCATTCTCCAGAGCATTGGCTTGGCCATCTGGGGCCCCAAGCCGGTCGTGGTGCCCAGCCCCGTGGGCGACGATGTCATTCGCATTTTGGATGTGGGCGTGCGCCCACAAGAGTTACTCATGCTCGCCGTCTCGGTGCTGGTCATGCTGGTGTTTGACCACGTCATGCGCCGCACGATGGTGGGCAAAGCCATGCGGGCCGTGGCGCACAACGCGCAATCGGCTTCCCTCATGGGCATTCATGTCTCGCGCGTCATGCTCGGGGCTTTTTTCATCAGCTCCGCACTGGCGGGGCTCTCGGGCTTCATGCTCGCGCCCATCGCCCAGGCCTCTCTCTTCATGGGGCTGGCCGTGGGCCTCAAGGGCTTCTCGGCCGCCATGATCGGGGGCTTGAACAACCCGCGGGGCTGCGTCATCGGGGGCTTTATCTTAGGCGTGCTGGAATCCTTCGTGAACCTGTGGTCGGCCCAATGGCGTGAGGTGGCGGTGTTTGCCTTGGTCATCTTGGTCTTGGCCATCAAACCCAACGGCCTCTTTGGCAGCAAGACGGTGGAGAAGGTATGAGCGCGCGTTGGCATTTCCTCTGGGCGCTCTTGCTCACCTTGCTCGCCGCGGGCGGGGTGGGGTTGATCGGCAACGATTACTACCTGCGCATCCTCTTCATGATGACCGTCTACTACCTCTGTGGGGCGGGCATGAACATTCTGGTAGGTTTTGCGGGGCAGAAGTCACTCGGCCAAGCGGGCCTCTTTGCCGCGGGCGCCTATGGTGTGGCCTTGCTCACCACGCTCACGAGCATCAACCCCTGGACCGCGCTGCTGCTCTCCATGCTCATCTCGGGCGTGTGTGGCGTGCTCATCGCCTTGCCGTCGCTGCGCGTCAAGGGCCCCTACCTCGCCATGGTCACGCTCGCCTTTGGCATCGTGGTGGAAAAACTTGTGACCGAATGGACCGATGTTTTTGGGGGGGCGCAGGGCATCTTTGGCATTCGTGCGGTCACTTGGAACGGCATGCCGCTGAGCGTGCAGCAATGGGTTTGGCTCGGCCTGGCCTTGAGCCTCATCACCCACCTCTTGCTGCGCAACCTCGCGCAAGGCCGCATTGGCCGCGCCATGCTCTCCTTGCAGGCCGATGAGATTGCCGCGGCCAGCGTGGGCGTGCGCGTCTACCGCGCCAAGGTGGTGGCCTTTGTGATTGCGGCGGTCACCTGCGGTTTGGCCGGTGCCTTGGTGGCGCAACAAAATCAATACATCAACTCCGACTTCATCAGCTTTCACCTCTCCATCTTCATCCTGCTGCTCGTGCTCTTTGGGGGCGTGGGCTCGCTCTACGGCCCCTTGGTGGGCGCGGTGATTCTCTCGGTCATTGATGCGTCTTTGGCCAAGTGGCCCTCGGTGCAGCACTTTGTCTATGGCGCCTTGCTGCTCTTTGCGCTCTACGTCATGCCCGGAGGGGTGATGGGCGTGCTGCAAAGCGCGTGGCGACGCCGCTTCGTGCCGCCCTCACCGGGTGCGGATGAAGCCGCCCCCATGCCCGAGCGTTTTGACCAGCCCGGCGACGAGCCGCTCCTGCAAGTCGATGCCTTGAGCAAAGCTTATGGCGGGGTCAAGACAGCCCAACAGGTCTCCTTCCAGCTCCAGCGCGGTCATGTGCACGCGCTCATCGGCCCCAATGGCGCGGGCAAGACCACGCTCATCAACATGCTCTCGGGCATCGTGCGCCCGGATGCGGGTCAGATTCGTTTCTTGGGTCGTGACATTGGGCAAGTCCCGTCCCACGCCATTTGCAGCATGGGCATGGGGCGGACCTTCCAAAACCTGCGCCTCTTTGGCGACTTGACGGTGCTTGAGAACGTCATGCTCGGTCGGCACTCGCGCATGCGCAATGGCTTCTGGTCTTCGCTCCTGGGCTTAGGGCTAGCCCGCCGAGAAGAGCAGCGCGCGCGCGCCGAGGCCCTGGCCTTGCTCCAATTCGTGGGCTTGCTCGACCAAGCCTCCTTGCCCGCGGGCAGCTTGCCCTACGGTTTGCAACGCCGCGTGGAACTCGCGCGTGCCCTGGCCACCCAGCCCAAGTTGCTCTTGCTCGACGAGCCCGCCGCGGGCCTCAACCCCCAAGAGACGGCCGAGCTCGGAGATTTGCTCCATCGCATCAGCCGCATGGGCTTGAGCATTCTCATGGTCGAGCACCACATGGATTTGGTCATGCGCATCTCCGATCACGTCATCGTGCTCGACTACGGCGTGAAGATTGCCGAGGGCACGCCCAAGGCCGTCCAATCCAACCCCAAAGTCATTGAAGCCTACCTCGGTGGGGAAGTCCCCGCGCGGGAGGGAGACTGAACATGCTCAAGCTCGAATCGGTCGCGCTCTCCTACGGCGCCATTAACGCGGTCAAAGACGTCTCCCTCGAAGTGCGCCCCGGCGAGGTGGTCACCATCATTGGCGCCAACGGCGCGGGCAAGAGCACCTTGCTCAAAGGCATCGTGGGCTTGGAGCCTTTGGCTTCGGGAAAAATCTACATCGAGGGGCAGGACTGCACCCACACCCCCGCGCACGCCCGCGTGCGCTTGGGCGTGGCCCTCTCGCCCGAAGGGCGCGGCGTGTTTGCCGACCAAACTGTGCGCGAAAACCTCATGCTCGGGGCCTACACCTTGCGCGACCAGCCCGAGGAGGTCGAGGCGCGCATCGCCCGCGAGTTCCGCCGCTTCAGCCGCTTGCAAGAGCGCCAAGACCAGCTCGCCGGCACGCTCTCGGGCGGCGAGCAACAAATGCTCGCCATCTCGCGCGCCCTCATGAGCGACCCCAAACTCCTCTTGCTCGATGAGCCCTCGCTCGGGCTCGCGCCCCTGATCATTGCCGACATCTTCCGCACCATCCGTGAGCTGCGCGAGGCCGGCCTCACCCTCTTGCTCGTGGAGCAAATGGCCAACCAAGCGCTGGCCGTGGCCGATCGGGCCTATGTGCTGGAGACGGGCCGCATCACCCTCTCGGGCAGTGGCCGCGAATTGCTCGACCACCCCGCCGTGCGCGCGGCTTACCTGGGCGCGCACTGACCCCTCCCTAACCCCACAAGGAGTGCCCCATGATCGTGCGAATGGGATGGTTGCAAAAACCACAGGACTGGAGTCTGGAGCGCTTTCGGGAGCACTGGCGTGGCCACCATGGGGATCTCGCGCGGCAACTCCCGGGCTTGCGCGCCTATGTGCAAAACCACATCGTCGATCATGTGCAGCGCGGCATCGCGTTTCAGCGCGGGCCCATGACGCTCGATGGCTTCTCCCAGCTTTGGTTTGACGACCTCGCCGCCATGCAAGCGGCCATCGCTTCTCCGGTGGGGCCGCAACTGGTGGCCGACGAGCAAGTCTTCATTGGCGACTTGCGCATCACCGCGGTCGATAGCCATACCGTGATCGCCCCGCCCAAACAGGGCGCCCTCAAGCGCATGTCCATTCTGCGGCGCAAGATCGGCATGAGTCCTGAGCAATTTGCCGACGAATGGCGCCGCGTGCATGCGCCCTTGGTGCGCCAGCTCCCGGGTATTTTGGGTTACCGCCAAAACCGCATCTTGAGCCGCGAGTGGCCCAAGGGCCATGGGGTGAGCCACGAGGCCTGGCCGGTTGACGGCGTGGTGGAACTCTGGTTTGCCGACACCGCCGCCCTCGACGCGGCCTTTGCCAGCCCCGCCGGCCAAGCCGCCATGGCGCACGCCAATACCTTTATTGAAGAAATCACCACCTTCTTGGTCGAACCCTTTGTGGTGGTCGATCGGGAGGGGGAGCTGCGCTAGGCTAGGGGATGCAGGCTAGGCCTAGAATGCAGGTTTAGCCTTGGCACCCCCCATGAAAATCCTGCTCAGCAACGACGACGGCTTTCGCGCCCCCGGCCTCGTGGCCCTCTACGAGGCCTTGAAAGATTTGGGCCAGGTCGACGTGGTCGCCCCGGAGCACAACAACAGCGCCAAATCCAACGCGCTCACCTTGCACTCGCCGCTCTACGTGAACCAGGCCCCCAATGGGTTTCGCTACGTCAACGGCACGCCGGCCGATTGCGTGCACATCGCGCTCACCGGTCTGCTCGGCTACAAGCCCGATCTGGTGGTCTCGGGCATCAACAACGGCGCCAACATGGGCGACGACACCCTCTACTCCGGCACCGTGGGCGCGGCGATGGAGGGTTACCTTTTTGGGATTCCCGCCATCGCCTTCTCGCAGGTCGAGCGGCAGTGGGCGCACATCGAGAGCGCGGCCCAAGTCGCGCGTGAGCTCGTGCAACAACTCATGCACAGCCACAGCACCGAGGGCTTGCCTTGGCTGCTCAATGTGAACATTCCCAACCGCCCGCGTGCCGAACTCAAACCCCTGCGCGTGACCCGCCTGGGCCGCCGCCACGCGGCCGAGCCCGTCATCACCCAAGTCAACCCACGAGGCGAGACCATGTATTGGATTGGCAGCGCCGGCCCCGCCAAAGACGATCGCGAAGGCACCGATTTCCACGCCACGCACTTGGGCCATGTCTCGCTCACGCCCTTGCATGTGGACCTCACCGAATACCCCTCGCTCTCCCTGTGGGCGCAGCGGCTGGAGGAGGGCGCTGCATGAAGCGCCGACCGGGCTTTCCGGTGCGCCTCGACACCGCCGCCCCTGCGGCGCGGGTGCAGGCCCCACTCGTCAAGCCCCAGGCGGCGGTGCGCACCGCCGCCGTCGCCCTGCAAAGCCCCTCGGGCGTGGGGCTCGATTCCTCTGCTGTGCGCGCGCGCATGGTGCAAAAGCTCGCCGCCCAGGGGCTCGATGACCCCATCGTCCTCCAAGCCATGGGCAGCGTCGAGCGCCACCGCTTTGTCGACACCGCGCTGGCCAACCAGGCCTATGAAGACACCAGTCTGCCCATCGGTCTGGGCCAGACCATCTCCAAACCCAATGTCGTCGCGCGCATGATCGCGCTGCTGCGCCAAGCGCCCGCTGTCGTGCGCGGCGAACCCCTGGGCCGGGTGCTGGAAATTGGGACTGGCTGCGGCTATCAGGCCGCAGTGCTCGCCTGTGTGGCGCGCGAGGTCTACAGCGTCGAGCGCCTGCGCGGCCTGCACGAGAAAGCGCGCGAGAACCTGCGCCCCCTGCGCCTGCCCAATGTGCACCTCATCTTGGGCGATGGCATGGAGGGCTTTGCCCGTGGCGCCCCCTATGCGGGCATTATTGCCGCCGCTGGGGGAGAGGCCCTGCCCGAAGCCTGGCTCGCCCAGCTTGCCGTGGGCGGGCGCATCGTCGCCCCCGTCGCCCGCGCCCAAGGCCAGCAGTCCTTGGTGGTCGTGGATCGCACCCCCCAAGGCTTTGTGGAGCAACACCTCGAAGCGGTGCTCTTCGTCCCTCTAAAATCAGGGCTGGCCTGAGGAGGGGCATTCATGAAGCAAGTTCGTTGGCTCGCGTGCATCGCCTTGGCGGCGTTGGCCGCTTGTAGCAGCCGACCCCGCGATCCCGCGCCGGTCGAGGAGCGTGCGCTCTCGCGTCCCGCCCCGGTGAGTCAACGCGTCTTACCCGGCGCGGAAAACGCCGGTAAGCCGGGTTTCTACACCGTCAAGCCAGGCGACACCCTGGTGCGCATTGGCATGGACACCGGCCAAAACTGGCGCGACTTGGTGCGCTGGAACAGCTTAGACAACCCTGACCGCATCGAGATCGGCCAGGTCCTGCGCGTCACCCCGCCCGAGGGCGCCGCACCGCGCCCCATGCCCGCGCAAGCCGCCACGACGGCGGCACCCGCGTCCGCCACGGCCTCTGCTGCGGCCAGCGAACCCCGTGCGGCGGCATCGGCCCCAGCGGCGAGCCCCGCACCCGCGGCCGCCCCCGCCGCCAGCGATGCGGGGGATGAGGCCGTCGCCTTCCAGTGGCCCCTGCGCGGCCCCGTGCTCGCCGGTTTTGATGAAGCCAAAAACAAAGGGCTCGACTTGGGCGGTAAATTGGGTGACCCCGTCCACGCGGCGGCCGATGGCAAGGTGGTCTACGCCGGCTCGGGCTTGCGCGGGTACGGCAACCTCATCATCCTCAAACACAACAACACCTTCCTCACCGCCAACGCCCACAACCAATCCTTGCTCGTGAAAGAAGACCAAAACGTGCGCAAAGGCCAAAAGATTGCCGAGATGGGCAATAGCGATACCGATCAAGTCAAACTCCACTTCGAAATCCGTCGCCAGGGCAAACCGGTTGACCCACTGCGCTACCTGCCCCCCCAATGAGTGACGCGCAACACCCTCCAGCCGACGCCACTGCCGCGTCGGCGCTGACGATTGAATCCATGGATCTCGAAGGGCAGGGCGTGGGCCACCGCCCCGATGGCAAAGTCGTCTTTGTCGAAGGCGCGCTCACCTACGAGACCGTCACCGTGCGCGTGCACCGGCGCAAAAACCAGTGGGAGCAAGGCGTCATGGAGACGCTGCTCAAACCCTCCTCCCAACGCGTGCGTCCGCACTGTCCGCACTTTGGCTTGCACGCCGGGGCTTGCGGTGGCTGCAAAATGCAGCACCTCGAACCCGCCGCTCAAGTGGCCGTCAAGCAGCGCGCCCTTGAAGACAACCTCTGGCACCTGGGCAAGGTGCGCGCCGAGCAAATGGATGCCCCCATCCAAGGCCCGACCTGGGGCTACCGCTACCGCGCCCGACTCTCCGTGCGCCACGTCGTCAAAAAAGGGCAAGTGCTCATTGGGTTTCACGAGCGCAAGAGCCGCTATATCGCCGACATGCAAACCTGCCCGGTGCTGCCGCCTCACGTCGACGCCATGCTCCTGCCCCTGCGCGCGCTCATCGCGGGCATGGAGGCGCGCGACCACTGCCCGCAAATCGAACTCGCCTGTGGCGACCACGTCACCGCCTTGGTGCTGCGCCACTTGGTGCCCCTCAGCGAGTCCGACCGCGCGGCCTTGCGCGCATTTGGTCAAACCCACGGCGTGCAGTGGTGGCTCCAACCCAAAGGCCCCGACACCGTGGCCCGACTCGACGAAACCGAGGAGACCCTCTCCTACGCCTTGCCCGAGTTTGGCGTGACCATGCCGTTTCGCCCCACCGACTTCACCCAGGTCAACCCTTTCATCAACCGCGTGCTCGTCGAGCGCGCCGTGCGCTGGCTCGACGTGCAGCCGCACGAGCGTGTCATTGACTGGTTCTGTGGCCTGGGCAACTTCACCTTGCCCCTGGCCACGCGGGCTGCGCAGGTGCTGGGCATCGAGGGCAGCGAAACCTTGGTGGCGCGCGCGCGCGCCAACTGGGCGGCCAACCAGGCGGGTCGTGCGCGCCCACTCGCGCCCACCGAATTTGTGGCGCGTAACCTCTTTGAGATGACCCCGGAGGCGCTATGCGCAGACGGCACCGCCCAGCGCTGGCTCATCGATCCCCCGCGCGAAGGCGCTTTCGCCCTCGCCAAGGCCCTCGCTGACCTGCACCAAGCGCCCGAACGCCGCGCCAACGGCTGGCAAGCGCCCGAGCGCATCGTGTACGTCAGCTGCAACCCCGCCACCCTCGCGCGCGACGCAGGCCTGCTCGTGCACCAAGCCGGCTACCGCTGCACCCACGCCGGCGTCGTCAACATGTTCCCCCACACCGCCCACGTCGAAAGCATGGCCGTCTTCGACCGCGTGGGCTAGGGTTTGCTCCGCACACAAAAAAAAGCCGGCCCAAGGCCGGCTTTTTGGCTACCACCGGGCAAGCCCGGCAGAGGTTTACTCGCGTTCGCCGCCGAAGATGCCGAGGAGGGCAAGCAGGCTTTGGAACACGTTGATGATGTCGAGGTAGAGCGCGAGGGTGGCCGAGATGTAGTTGGTCTCGCCGCCGTCGATCACGCGCTTGAGGTCGTACAGCATGTAGGCGCTGAAGATGCCAATGGCCAGCACCGAGATCACCATCATGCCGACAGAAGAGCCGACGAAGATGTTGATGATGCTGCCCACCATCAACACGATGGCGCCGACCATGAGCCACTTGCCCATGCCCGAGAGGTCACGCTTGATGACGGTAGCCAAGCTGGCCATGAGGAAGAACACCCCTGCGGTACCGCCAAAAGCGGTCATCACGAGTTCTGCGCCGTTCTTGAAGCCCAGCACCATGGCGATCATGCGCGAGAGCATGATGCCCATGAAGAAGGTGAAGGCCAAGAGCACGTAAACACCGGTGGAGCTGTTCTTGGTGCGCTCGATGGCAAAGATGAAGCCAAACACGCCCGCCAGGAAGAGGATCAGTCCCAAGCCACCCGAGAGCGCTTGGCTCAGACCGGTCACGACCCCGAGGTACGCTCCCAGAACGGTTGGCAGCATGCTGACGGCAAGCAGCCAATAGGTGTTGCGCAGGGTGCGGTTGCGCTCCTGCTCAGACGGGATGTAATAGTCGTAAATTTGGATGGGCTCATTCATGGCACAACTCCACGGAAAACCAGCACATGCCGGCGAGGGGAATTGTAGGGCTTGACGGTCAAACGCATGAAATTTCTTACTTTTTTTGAGGTTTCTTTTGCGCCAAATGGCCCCAATCCGCCCCCATTCTGCGGCTATCCTATGCCCCTTTCTCAACTTTTCCCCGCAAAACGCGTTAAAACATGAAAACAAAGCCCTATCTTCAAGCCGCCGATGTGCGCGCCATCCTCGACGCCGCTCAAAACCACGCCCAGAACCAGAAGTGGTCGGTGAGCATTGCCGTCGTCGACGACGGGGGCCATCTGCTCGGTTTTGTCCGCCTCGATGGCGCACCGCCCATCTCGGCCCACATCGCCCCGGCCAAGGCCCACACCGCCGCCATGGGACGGCGCGAGAGCAAGGGCTATGAAGACGTCATCAACCAGGGCCGCGTCTCTTTCCTAAGCGCGCCCGCCATCCAGGGCATGCTCGAGGGTGGGGTACCCATCGTGCGCGATGGTGAGGTCATTGGTGCGGTGGGGGTCAGCGGCGTGAAGTCCAACGAAGACGCCGAAATCGCCCGCGCCGGCATTGCCGCGCTGGGCTAAGCCTCAACCGGTCAGCCCCCTCGGGCTGACCCTAGGCCTCAGTACGTCAGCCGCTCGGGGCTGATCTCTTGCAAGATGGTGGTGGCAATTTCCTCGATGCTCTTGTGCGTTGTGGACTGCCAACGGATGCCACTGCGGCGCATCATCGCCTCGGCCTCGGCCACCTCATGGCGGCAGTTCTCCAAACTCGCATAGCGTGAGTTGGGGCGCCGCTCGTTGCGAATCTCACTCAAGCGCTCGGGCTGAATCG
>VEQC01000031.1 GCA_018883455.1 Limnohabitans sp.
GAAGATTTGCACCACGAAGTGGCCAAGACCGCGCCCGCCGCCGCCAAGCCACGTCGTCGGCGGCGGCGCAAGCCGAGCGCGGGCGGTTCATCCGACGCGGCCTAAAGCCCCAGGGTTGCCATGGCGCAAACCGCGGTCGATGCCTATGTCGCCATGGGCGCCAATTTGGGCGACCCTGTGGCGCAGCTGCGCCAAGCCTTGCGCGCCATGGCCCAATTGCCGGCCACCACCGTGTTGCGGTGTTCCTCCTTCTACGCCAGCGCGCCGCATGAGGCCAGTGGTCCGGAATTCGTCAACGCCGTGGCCCAGTTGCGCACCGCGCTCGAGCCGCAGGCCTTGCTCACCGCCTTGCAAAACGTGGAAAACACGGCCGGGCGTGAGCGTCCCTATCCCAATGCGCCCCGCACGCTTGATCTCGATGTGTTGTTTTACGGTGATCAGGTTTTGCAAACACCTACCCTCATCGTGCCCCATCCCCGATGGGCGACGCGTGCCTTCGTGCTGCTACCCCTCAACGAAATCTGTCCGCAGCGCGTTCGGTCGGAGCAACTCCAAGCCGTGCGTGACCAACCCATTCGTCGCCTTTTGCCGCCGCCTGAGGGGTGGGGTGAGGGAGGGGGGTAATAAGCGTTTGGAATTACTTTGGGGTGCGGCGTTACACTCCTTGTCAAAGAAGCCATACATCGGCTTTGTATTTCAGACGATCTCATCGGAGCGCGTATGCTGTTTGGCAAGTTGTTGCCCCAAGAAGGCAATTTTTTCGAAATGTTCAACCAACACGCGGCCCGCATTGTCGAGGCAGCGCAGGCCTTCTCCCTCTTGGTGGCCAATTACAGTGATACCACCTTGCGTGCCAAATACAACCAGGAAGTCGACAACGCTGAGCGAGCGGCCGACCGTGTGACGCACGAAGTCAACCGCGCCATCCACAAGACCTTCATCACCCCCATCGATCGGGAGCAAATCCACTCCCTCATCAACACCATGGACGATGTGGCCGACCTCATTCAAGATTCGGCTGAGACCATGGCGCTCTACGATGTGCGTCACATGACCGAAGAGATCTTCCGTCTCACCGAGTTGAGCCTCAAGAGTTGCGAGCGCGTGCGCGACGCCATTCGGCTCCTCGACCGAATTGCCGACCACGCCACCGCCGAAGCCGCCCTCAAAACTTGTGAGGAAATCGATCGCCTGGAGTCTGACGCCGATCGCGTCATGCGCAGCGCCATGAGCAAGCTCTTCCGCGAAGAACCCGATGTGCGCGAGGTCATCAAGCTCAAAGCCATTTACGAATTGCTCGAAACCATCACTGACAAGTGTGAGGACGTGGCCAACCACATCGAGGGCATCATCCTCGAAAACTCCTAAGGCCTGACACATGGAACCGGTGCAAACCGCCCTCTGGGTCGTGGTCCTATTGGTCGTCTTGGCCCTGGCCTTTGACTTCATGAACGGCTTTCACGACGCGGCCAACTCCATCGCCACGGTCGTCTCCACCGGGGTGCTCAAGCCGGGGCAGGCCGTGTTGTTCGCCGCCTTTTTCAACGTGATCGCCATCTTGGTCTTCCAACTGAGCGTGGCGGCCACGGTCGGCAAAGGCATCGTTCAGCCCGGTGTGGTCGACACCCATGTGGTGTTTGGCGCCCTCGTGGGCGCGATCACTTGGAACATCATCACGTGGTACTACGGCATTCCCAGCTCCTCCTCCCACGCCCTGATTGGCGGGATTGCTGGCGCCGTCATCGCCAAATCGGGTGCTGGGGCACTGCTGCCCTCGGGCATTTTGAAGACCGTGGCCTTTATTTTTGTCTCCCCCATGCTGGGCTTTTTGCTGGGCTCGCTCATGATGGTGGCCGTGGCCTGGATCTTCCGCCGGGTCCGCCCTTCGCGCGTGGACAAATGGTTCCGCCGCCTGCAGTTGGTCTCCGCCGGAGCCTATAGCCTGGGGCATGGTGGCAACGACGCGCAAAAAACCATTGGCATCATCTGGATGCTCCTGCTCGCCACGGGCTACGCCTCCAGCGAGGACAAAGCACCGCCCAACTGGACCATCGTGAGCTGTTACCTGGCCATTGGCCTGGGCACTATGTTTGGGGGCTGGCGCATTGTGCGCACCATGGGCCAGCGCATCACCAAACTCAAGCCTGTGGGGGGCTTTTGCGCCGAAACGGGCGGGGCTCTCACCCTGTTCCTCGCCACGGGCCTGGGTATCCCGGTCTCCACCACCCACACCATCACGGGTGCCATCGTGGGCGTGGGTTCCACGCAGCGCGCCAGCGCCGTGCGCTGGGGGGTGGCGGGCAACATCATCTGGGCCTGGGTACTGACCATTCCAGCCAGCGCCTTCGTGGCTGGCGCAGCTTACTGGGCCAGTTTGAACCTTTACTGAGTTTCCAGCTTATAATGGTCGGTTTTCAGCGTGTCGCTGGCCGGGTGGCCTTAAGCGCGTGTCTCAAACGCTGAGAGAACATTACCACCCAAAGGAATTCCCATGGTCGTCATTCGACTCGCCCGCGGCGGTGCCAAGGCCCGTCCGTTCTTTCATATCGTCGTCGCTGACAAGCGTGACCGTCGTGACGGCCGCTTCATCGAGCGCATCGGTTTTTACAACCCCCTCGCCGTTGAAGGCGAAGAGGGCCTGCGCATTGCGCAAGATCGCCTGACCCACTGGAAGGGTGTTGGCGCGCAAACGTCGCAAACCGTGGACCGCCTCATCAAGCAGGCAGCCAAAAAAGCCGCCTAAGCGGCTACTGCGCCCATGTTGCCCGCCCTCGAGCCAGCCGAATTACCGGCTGACGCCATCGAAGTCGGGCGTATTGCTGATGCCTGGGGCATCAAGGGCTGGTTCAAAATCATTCCCTACAGCGCTTCTGCGGAAGCGCTTTTTTCTGCCCGTCGCTGGTGGCTTTTACCGCCCGAGCGTGGGGAACGCCATTTTGAAGGCGCGCAGCGCTTGCGCATACGGGAGACCCGTGAGCACAGCGACGGCTTGGTCGCTTGCGCCGAAGATCTACCCGACCGCAATGCCGCCGAGCAACTCAAGGGCGCCCGCATTTTTGTTCCCCGCACGAGCTTTCCCACCCCAGAGACGGACGAGTACTACTGGGTCGATTTGATCGGCCTGCAAGTCATCAACCGCGAAGGGGTAGCGCTGGGCCAAGTGCAAGACTTGCTCGCCACCGGTCCGCAGTCCGTGCTCGTCTTGCACCAAGAGGTGGGGGGCCAAACCCACGAACGCCTCATTCCCTTTGTCTCGGCCTTTGTGGACGAAGTCGATCTCGCCGCAGGCGTCATCAAGGTCGATTGGCAGCCCGATTACTGAGGCTTGGCTGTGCGTTTTGACATCATCACGCTGTTTCCCGAATTGTTCGCCCCTTTCCGCGAGGCGGGAGTGACCCGACGGGCCTTCGAGAGCGGCCAAATCGACCTGCGCTTGTGGAACCCGCGCGACCATGCGCTGGGCAACTACCGTCGCGTGGACGACCGGCCCTTTGGCGGTGGGCCGGGCATGGTCATGCTGGCCGAACCCTTGCAGCGCTGTCTCGAAGCCATTCGGGCAGACCGGGCAGAGCCTGCGCCCGTGTTGTTGTTTTCCCCCGCCGGGGCGCCGCTGCGGCACGCCACCGTGACCGATTGGGCACAGAGCGCGGGCGCAATCTTGCTCTGTGGTCGCTACGAAGGCATTGACCAGCGTTTCATCGATCGCTACGTCGATCATCAGATCAGCTTGGGGGATTTTGTCCTCTCGGGCGGAGAGATTGCCGCCATCGCTTTGCTCGACGCCGTGGCGCGCCTGCAGCCCGGCGTGTTGCAAGACGCCGACAGCCACCACCAAGACAGCTTCAATCCGGCCCTTGACGGGCTCCTCGATTGCCCGCACTACACCCGCCCCGAGGTCTGGCAGGACGCTGCGGTGCCGGCGGAATTGCTCAGTGGCCACCATGCCCAAATCGCCCAATGGCGTCGCCAGCAAAGCTTGGCCTTGACCGCGCACAAACGGCCAGACCTCATCGAGGCCGCCCGCCTTGCGGGACGTCTGAGCGCGCAGGACGAGCGGTATTTGAAATCGCTGCCACCGAACTGACACGCTTGCGTCACAATTTCCGGTCATACTGATGCCACGTGCACAGTTCTGGGAGACCCCGATATGGCCAAAGATTTCGACACGATGGAAGACAGCAACCGCAGCGGCAACCCTACCCTGCATGAGGTCTCCGACCCGGCCCGCCGGCTCTACCTCCAAGCGGCGGGGGGCGCCTGGCTCACGAGCTTGCTCGCCCCGCTCGCCGCGGGCTGCGCACACTCCAACCCCTCGGCCGCACTCGGTCCCCGCGCGCGCATGGGCTTTCGCGCTGTGCCCCCCAGCGCGGCCGACCAACTCGTGGTACCCCCGGGCTACATTGCCCAAGTCTTGGCCCCTTGGGGTGAGCCCATTGGCATCGCTGCGCACATGCCGGCTTTTGCCCGCGATGCCAGCAACTCGGCGCACGATCAAGCCTACCAACTGGGCATGCACCACGACGGCTTGAGCTATTTCCCGTTGGAGGGCAGCAGCGCCCACGGCTTGATTGCCCTCAACCACGAGTACACCGACGACGGCTTGCTGCACCCCGATGGCATGCAGCCCATGACCGCGGAGAAAGTGCGTAAATCGCAAAATGCCCACGGCCTCTCGGTTTACGAAGTGCGCTTGCGCGAGGGGCGCTGGGAGATGGTTCGCCCCTCCAAGTACGCCCGTCGCTTCACGATGCAAACCCCCTTCACCGTCGCGGGCCCGGCCGCCGGTCACCCCCTCATGCGCACCGCCGCAGATCCGGCCGGACTGCGCGTGCTCGGCACCCTCAACAACTGCGCCAGCAGCCAAACCCCCTGGGGCACTTATCTTTCGGGGGAAGAGAACTGGGCGAATTACTTTGCTGCCGGTCCGCAGCCCAGTGCGCACCACAAGCGCTGGGGATTGCGCGAGAAAAGCAGCTACCAGTGGGACGGACATGACGAGCGCTTCAACGCCGAGCGCAACCCCAACGAGCCCAACCGTTACGGCTGGGTGGTCGAGGTCGATCCCTACGACCCCGAGAGCACGCCCATCAAGCGCACCGCGCTCGGCCGTGCCGCGCATGAGGGCGCTTGGGTCGCCCTCACGCGCGACCAACGGGCTGTGGTGTATTCTGGGGAAGACGCCCGCTTCGAATACATCTACAAATTTGTCAGTCGCGACCGCATGCGTCCGGGCGGGGCCAAAGCCAACCGCGAATTGCTCGACCACGGCACACTCTATGTGGCCCGTTTCTACGCCGATGGCCGGGGCCGCTGGCTGCCCCTGGTGCACGGTCAAGGGCCGCTCACCGCCGCCAATGGTTTTGCCGATCAAGGGGAGGTTGTGATCAAGGCCCGCCAAGCCAGCGACGCCCTCGGCGCCACGCGCATGGATCGCCCAGAGTGGCTGAGCATCGACCCACGCACCCGTTGGGTGTATTGCACCCTCACCAACAACACCTCACGCGGCCAACCCGGCCAACCCGGCGTGGACGCGGCCAACCCCCGTGCCAATAACGCCATGGGGCACATCATCCGCTGGCTCGAGGCCGGCGACCACGACGGCGAGACCTTTGTGTGGAACCACTTGGTGCTCGCCGGTGACCCCGCCAACACCCGGCCCGAAGCGCGGGGGGACGTCCAGGGTGACTTTTTTGGCTCACCCGATGGCCTGGGCTTCTCGCCCAATGGCTTGCTCTGGATCCAAACCGACGCCTCCGCCACCCAAATGAACCAGGGCGAATACGCCCGCATTGGCAACAACCAAATGCTCGTCTGCGACCCCGACACCCGTGAGATTCGGCGCTTTCTCACGGGCCCCGTCAATTGCGAGATCACCGGTGTGAGCTTTACCCCCGACGGGCGCAACCTCTTCATCAGTGTCCAACACCCCGGGGAGACCCCCTCCGAGCGTTCCGACCCTCGCCAGCCCCGGCGCTTCTCCAACTGGCCCGACCGGCACCCCGATGGCCGCCCCCGCTCGGCCAATGTGGTCATCCGCCGCTTGGATGGCGGGGAAATCGGCACCTGAGGCGGCTTTTTCGGGCCGATTGGGGTCAATGAAGGGGGGGAGGGGGCCGAAAGTTCCATCGGGGGCGGTTGGCTGGCACCCGCTGCCCCTGGGCAAGGCCCCCCGCCATACGCTATAATCTCGGGTTTTCCGGTCCTCTACCCGCCGCGGTTGGCCATACAAAGCGCGACAAAAAGCGCACAAGCGGGATCGCGCCTGGCGCTGTCCCCGAAAAGGCATCCACCGCCCCTAGTGCAGCGGGCACGAACGCAAAAGCAGACGGAGTTCAACATGAACCTCATCCAAACCCTCGAGCAGGAAGAAATCGCTCGCCTGAACAAGAAGATCCCCGAGTTCGCCCCTGGCGACACCGTGATCGTGAGCGTCAACGTGGTGGAAGGCACCCGCAAGCGCGTGCAGGCCTACGAAGGCGTGGTCATTGCCAAGCGTAACCGCGGCCTCAACAGCGGCTTTACCGTGCGCAAAATCTCCAGCGGAGAAGGCGTTGAGCGGACTTTCCAGCTCTACAGCCCCCTGATCGCGAGCATTGAAGTCAAGCGCCGTGGCGATGTCCGCCGCGCCAAGCTCTACTACCTGCGTGAGCGCAGCGGTAAGAGCGCCCGCATCAAGGAAAAGCTGCCCCAACGCGCAGCCAAGCAGGCTGCTGCCGAATAAGCCTTCGCTTGTTCGATCCCCAGCAAGTGCCGGTGTTGCGGGTGGACCACCACCTGCCCACCGTGCCTGCCGAGCACTTAAGCGCCGCTGCCCTGCGCGCGCGACTGGCCAATCCCCCCGCCTGGACCCCCGAGCTGCGGCGTGAGCCCCAGTTCAGCGATCGCGCGCCTGCCGACGCCGCGGTTCTCATGGCCATCGTCGACCGTCCCGAACCCACAGTGTTGCTCACCCAACGCACCGACCACTTGTCCACCCACTCGGGCCAAGTCGCGTTTGCGGGTGGCAAATGTGATCCCGAGGATGCCCACCCCGCCGCCACCGCCTTGCGCGAAGCGCAGGAAGAAATCGGGCTGGACCCGCAATGGGTCGAGGTGCTGGGCCAGTTGCCCACTTACTTCACCGGCACGCAGTTTCACGTCACCCCGGTGGTGGCCTTAGTGGATCCCCGCCACCAACTCGAGCCCAACCCCCACGAGGTGGCGCATGTCTTTGAAGTCCCGCTGGCTTTCCTCATGAACCCCGCGCACCACCGCTGGCACGAGGTGCAATTCCAGGGCCAAACCCGGCAATGGCTCTCCATGCCGTATGACGACGCCGGTCACCTGCGCTTCATCTGGGGCGCCACGGCGGGCATGTTGCGCAATTTCTATCGCCTCCTGAGCGCTTGAGTCGCCCTTCACGGTAAATCGGCGACGCGGTTCGCTATCATTCGGCCATGAGCTTTCTGGCCCTCATCTTCGCACTGTTGGTGGAGCAGGTTCGACCCATGTCGGATCACAGCTGGCTTTACCGCGTGCTGCGCCAGTGGGCCGACACCTTGCGCCAAAACTTGGATGCGGGCCAGCCCCGTCTGGCTTGGCTGGCCTGGGGGCTTGCCGTGGGCGCTCCCACGCTGCTCGTGTTGGTGGTGCATTGGCTCTTGCTCTTTCTGATTGGCTGGCCAGTGGCCATGCTCTGGGCCATGGTGGTGCTCTACGCCACCTTGGGCTTTCGCCAATTCAGCCACCACTTCACCGCCATTCGCGACGCCCTGAGCGAGGGCGATGAAGACCTCGCCCGCGAGCACTTTGCGCGATGGATGGGGGTTGCCGTCACCGAACTGCCCCGCACCGAGCTGCTGCGCCACGTGATCGAGCATTCCGTGCGCCATGCGCATCGGCATGTCTTTGGTGTCTTGGCTTGGTTTTCCATTCTGGCTGCGTTTGGCTTGGGGCCTGCCGGTGCGGTGTTCTACCGCATGAGTGATCTGGTGGCGCAACGCTGGCGCCAGAGCGGCCAAAGTCAAGACTGGGTCAGCGGCCACCTCCAGCGCGTCTCCCAAACCGGCTGGGCTCGCGTGGACTGGTTTCCCGCGCGCTTGACGGCGGCGGCGTTTGCAGTCGTGGGCAATTTTGAGGAAGCCGTCGATTGCTGGCGCAACCACGCCGATCGCTTCCCCGATGACAACGACGGCGTCGTGCTCGCCGCCACCTCAGGGGCCTTGAATGTGCGTCTGGGTGGCGAGGCCCTGCGTGCCGCGGTCGAACCGGCGCCCTGGATGAGCGACGCCGTGGCCGAGCCTCAAGACAGCGAAAGCACGCCCGGTCGGCCGCCCGAGACGGCCCATCTCGCCAGCGTGGTGGGGCTGGTCTGGCGCAGCGTGGTCATGTGGCTGGTGCTCTTGGCGCTGCTCACCTTGGCACGCCTCTTGGGCTAAACCCCCAGCCGCTGGGGCGCTTCAGTGCCGCTGTTGCGCGGCTTCGAGCTCGGCAAACAGGGTTTCATACAAACGGTGACGCGACGCGGAGATTTGCCCGCCGGCCAACGCATCCTTGACCCCGCAGCCCGGCTCATGGCGGTGCGTGCAATTGTGAAAACGGCATTGCCCCAGATGCGCGCGCAGGTCTGGCATGAGGCCCGCCAAGTCCACGGCGGCCAAGTGGTGCAGGCCAAACGCTTGAAAACCCGGGGAATCAATCAAGGCACTTTCGCGCGCGTCATCGAGCCAATACCAACGCGTGTCGGTGGTGGTGTGCTTGCCCGTGTTGAGCACACGCGAAATCTCTTGCGTGGCCGCTTGTGCTTGCGGCACCAACGCATTGATCAGGGTGCTTTTGCCAACCCCCGAAGGGCCCAGCACCAGCGTCGTGCGCTTTGCCAAACGCGCGAGCAAGCCGTCCAATTCAGGGGGTTGCACGCGCAAACTCAAACCCAGCAGGGGGTAGCCCATGGCGGCATAGGGCGCGAGCCGACTCCAAGCGCGTGCAAAGGCTTCGCCCAAGTCGCGCTTGTTCAGGGCGAGCAAGGGCGTGATTTGTGCCGCCTCGCAGGCAATCAGTGCGCGCGTGAGTTGCATCTCGGAAAACTCAGGCTCGGCCGCGAGCAAAATCAGCACTTGGTCCAAATTCGCGGCAAACGATTTGCTGCGGATCTCGTCTTGTCGGTAGAGCAGGTTGCGTCGCGGCGAGACGGCTTCCACGCTGCCTTCGTCCCCGCTGATCTGCCACGTCACCCGATCCCCCACCACCACGGCGTTCTTTTTGCCTCGGGGGTGACATAAACGCCGTGAGCCATCGCTCGCCTCGACCACGCAATGGCGGCCATGGCTGGCGACGACCAAACCCGTTTGCGTCATGCGCCCATGCGCGCGAGCCGTTGAGCGGCTGGCGGATGCGAATAATAAAACGCCACATACCAGGGGTCGGGCGTGAGCGTGGAAGCGTTGTCCTGGTAGAGCTTGAGCAAGGCGCTGCGCAGGGCTTGCACCTGGCTATGCGCGGCGGCATAGGCATCAGCCTCAAACTCGAAGCGCCGTGAACGCGCGGCCGAGAGGGGCGAGGTGAAAAAGCTCACCAGGGGCGTGACCATGAGAAACAGCAACAAAGCCAAGGCGCTGTTGGATTGCGTGAGCTCAGGCAACACCCCAAGCCCGGTGAAAAACCACACCTGCTGCGCCAGCCAACCCAGTACGGCCAAACCGAACAAACTCGCCGCAAAGCTCGAGAGCATCAGGCGCGTGATGTGGCGGTGCTTGAAATGCCCCAACTCGTGCGCCAGCACCGCCTCCATCTCGTCGCCGTTGAGTTGGGCGAGCAAGGTATCAAAGAACACCACTCGCTTGGCCGAACCGAAACCCGTGAAAAAGGCGTTCGAGTGGGCCGAGCGGCGGCTGCCGTCCATCACGAAAAAACCGCGCGCGGTGAACCCCGCACGACTCATGAGCGATTGCACCCGCGCCTTGAGGGCTTCATCCTCCAGGGGCGTGAAACGGTTAAAGAGCGGCATGATCACATTGGGCGCGATCCACATCACAAAGAGCTGATAAGCCACCAGCACGAACCAAGCCCAGAGCCACCACCAGGCCCCACCCGCGTTCATGAGCCACAACACCAGCCAAAGCAGGGGCAGGCCCAGTATGGCCGCCACCAGCAAGCCTTTGAGCAAGTCGCTCACCCATAAACCCGGGGTGGTGTGGTTAAAGCCAAAGCGCTGTTCTAGGCCAAAGGTGTGCACCAACGACAGCGGCAGGTGCAGCAAGCCGTTGATGAGGAAAAACGCCACCACCAAGGCCATCTGCTGCGCCATGCCCGCGTCCATCAGGCTCAACAAGCCCGCATGGAGTGCGGCGAGCCCGCCGAGCAAAGTCCAACCCAGCAGCAAAATCACATCCAGCGCCAAGTCGGCCCAAGCCAAGCGCAGTTTGGCCAAGCTGTAATCGGCCGCCTTTTGGTGGGCGTCGAGTGAAATGGTGTGCGCGAAATCGGCGGGCACCGCATCACGGTGTTGTGCCACCGTACGGCTTTGGCGCAAGATCAACCAAACCTTGGTGAGGGTTTGGGCCACCAAGAGGGTTAGCAAAACCAGGGTGCAGGCAAGGGACAAATCGGGCATGGTGCGAAGTGTAGGCCATGGGCGACAATCGCCCCATGAATCCTGTTTCTTCTCCTGGCGCCGGGGCCATGGCCGAATTGGCCAAAAACGACCTTAACTTGGTCTGGATCGACTGTGAAATGTCGGGTCTAGACCCCGAAAAAGAGCGCTTGCTCGAAATCGCCGTCATCGTCACCAGCCCGGACTTGAGCGTGCGGGTTGAAGGACCGGTGCTGGTGATCCACCAAGCCGACAGCCTGCTCAACGCCATGGACGCCTGGAACAAGGGCACGCATGGCAAAAGCGGGCTCATCGACAAAGTCAAGGCCTCCACCCTCACCGAGGCCGAGGCCGAGGCGCAGCTGATTGCCTTCATGCAGCGCTATGTCTCCAAAGGCGTCTCGCCCATGTGCGGCAATACCATTGGGCAAGATCGGCGCTTCCTCGTGCGCTACATGCCTCGCCTGGAACAATGGTTCCACTACCGCAACCTGGATGTGAGCACCCTCAAGGAGCTCGCCCGCCGCTGGAAGCCCGACGCGTACAACAGCTTCAAGAAAGCCCAAGCGCATACGGCACTCGCGGACGTGCACGAGTCGATTGACGAGCTCATCCATTACCGCACCCATTTTTTGCAGCTCTGAGCGCTTTTGGGGCGCCCAGATGCGCGTTTTCCCGAAGTGTGCGACAATCTACATATCGCGGTTCCAATAACTCGCGTCCTTAGCGCATCTCCCACTGACCCTGTGGCCTTCTCGGCCGGCGCGGGCAACGCCCGCAGAAACGTTGTTTGAGGGTGGATGTCGTTTGATCCACCTCGCAACTGAGCCCGACAGGGCCCGCACCATGACTGATACCACACCCACCGCATTTGCGGCATTGGGTCTGGCCGACGTGCTTTTGCACGCCGTGGCCGACCTTGGCTTTACCGAACCGACCCCGGTTCAAGCCCAAACCATTCCCTTGGCCCTTCCGCGCGATGACGGCTGGCAAGACCTCATGGTCTCAAGCCAAACCGGCAGCGGCAAAACCGCCTCCTTTCTCTTGCCCGTGTTGCACACCCTTTGGAGCCACCGCTTGGCCCGTCTGGCCGCTGAAAACGCGGAATGGGAAGCGCGTGTGGCCGAAGCGGCCGCCGCCGGCACCGAACCGCCCAAGCGCCCCCGCCGCAAGGACCCGACCAACCCCCGCAACTTCAAAGCCGCCGTCCCCGGCGCCATGGTTTTGTGCCCCACGCGAGAACTCGCCCAGCAGGTGGCGCAAGACGCCATCGACTTGGTGCGCCATTGCAAAGGACTGCGCGTGGCCCATATCGTGGGTGGCATGCCCTATGCGGTGCAAATTGCGCGTCTGCAAAATGCCGATCTCGTGGTCGCCACGCCCGGACGCTTGCTCGATTTGCAGCGCTCGCGCCAGATTGACCTGAGCCAAGTCCAAACCTTGGTGCTCGACGAAGCCGACCGCATGCTCGATTTGGGCTTTGCCGACGACCTCGCCGAAATCCACAACCTCACCGAATCTCGCGTGCAAACGCTCATGTACAGCGCGACCTTTGCGCCACGTGTGCAACAACTTGCCCAACGCCTCATGCGCGCGCCCCATCGCGTGCAGTTGGACTCGCCCCAAGAGCGCCACGACAATATTCGCCAAATCCTGCATTGGGCAGACAGCCGCAGCCACAAGCGCCAACTCTTGGACCACTGGCTGCGCGATCCCAAAATCGATCAAGCCATCGTGTTCGCCAGCACCCAGATCGAGTGCGATGAACTCGCCAACGACCTCCAACAAGTCGGCTTTTCCGCTGTCGCCTTGCACGGTG
Organism: Limnohabitans sp.; assembly: GCA_018883455.1. Taxonomy (GTDB): domain Bacteria; phylum Pseudomonadota; class Gammaproteobacteria; order Burkholderiales; family Burkholderiaceae_C; genus Limnohabitans. The sequence goes on from VEQC01000031.1 coordinate 12,390, forward strand.
CGCTCAGCCAGGGCTTGCGCAACCGTCGTCTTCAGGCCTTGCGCCAGGGACGCGTGCAATTCTTGGTTGCCACCGACGTGGCCGCGCGTGGCATTGACGTGCCTACCATCTCCCACGTTTTCAACTTTGGGCTGCCACTCAAGGCCGAGGACTATACCCACCGCATCGGACGCACGGGGCGCGCGGGCCGCGACGGCTTGGCCATCACCATGGCAGAGTTCCGTGACAAGCGCAAAATCTTTGACATCGAAGCCTTCACCCGACAGCCCATGCCGGTGGAAGTCATTCCGGGCCTAGAGCCACAGGGTCGACTCGAACGCAGCCAACCTGCGGGTAAGCCCGGTCGCGGGCGTCGTCCCGAAGGCAAAGATTGGCGCAAGCCCTCGAGCCATGGCAAGCCCCATGGGGCAGGCAAGCCCCGTGGCGCGGGGCAGGGCGGTCATGCCCAGGGTGATAAGCCCGCCTTTGGCAAGCCTCACGGGGGTGGCGGCAGTGGCAAATTCCACGCGGCCGGCAAACCCGCTCACGGCGCTGGCAATGCCCATGGGGCCCACCCATCCCCCCGTAAACCCGCACCCTCCCGCGGCGGTCCGCGTCAGGTTCACCGGGCAAAATAGCGCGCATGCGCGCTTGGCTCTCGGCAATCGTCATCGGTCTTGCCCTCGCTCCCTTAGGGGCGAAGGCCTGGACCCAACATGCCCTGGGCACCTGGCAAGCCTTGCAGGTTTTGCCCGACGCCCGCCAAGAACCCCCTGTTCGTGTGGAGAGCCTCGAGCAGTTCCTGCGCACGCAGGGCACTGCGCTTGAGCTCATCCTGCGCGAGGAAGAACAATGGGCACGCGCCAACGTGCGCAACTATGCCCCTCGTCCCGAGGTCTTGGCCTATCGCTTTGATCCCAAGGCAGAAGCGCCTGAATGGCGCCGCCGCTTTATGGCCGCCGTGCGCATCAACCCCTTGTTGCCTCTCGCCCCCTTCTTGCAACTCCAACCCCTGCCGTCTGTGTTGAGTGCGCATGCGCGCACGGAAATCGCCGCGCGGGAAGTGGTCGCGCCGGGGGCTGAGGCGGCTGCGGCGGGGCATCGACTCGTCGCCTTGCGCGAAGGAGATGCGGTCCCCGTGATCGATGTCATTGCCACGGCCTCGGACGAACCTGACTACGGGATGGATCTGGGCTTGTGGGCCGACAGCGGCACCGAGGCTGGGCGTCTCTATGGGTTAGGCCGACAACCTTGGAGCACGTTGCAGCTTGCCCAGGGCGAGCAAGCCTTATTCCATCGCGGCTACTACCATGAGTCGTCATGGGTCTATGCGCTGGTCGAGGGCGCCAACCGAAGCTTGTTGGAGTCACGCATGCACCTGTGGCAGACGCTCGCGCGTCACGCCCGGGTCACTGGCCATGCGTATTGGAGCTGGCGATTTGCCGGCTGGGCCATGCATTACGCGCAAGAGCTCACACAACCCTATCGTGCGCGTTTGCTCCCCGGGGTCTCCCCCATGCAATTGGTCTCGTGGCGGCTCATGAATGCGGTGGGGGCGTCTCGGGCGCTCGATCAGGCCTTCGCGCAAACCAACCAACGCATGCTGGCACTCGAGCAATACCAACAACAGGTTTTGCTCGGAGCGCTCTCGCGCTCGGACCTGCAGCACCCCTGGATTCAAGCCCTGGGCCATATGCGTGACGATATTGGGCGACTCGTTTTACCTGAGCGGGGCTTGCGTGAGCAGGTCGCCCGTCGTGCGTTCGCGCGGGCTGATGCCTTGGATGAAATGGTCTCGCGAGGGGTTCCTCCCCCCGCTGAGCTGGATGCTTTGCTCGCCGAATTGGCGGGCGATTTTGGCAGCGTCACGCGCGCCATCTGGCGGCGCCTGCAATAAGCCTCAAGCCGACTCAGGCAGTTCGATCTTCACCTCAAGCACTTCAAGATTGTCCTGACGCTCCAGGTTCACCTTGATGTCTTCGGGATTGATCTTCACGTATTTGGAGAGCACAGCCACCAAATCGCGTTGCAAGGCGGGCAAGTAGTCCAAGGGAGGCGCGCCGTTGCGACCACTGCGCTCGTGCGCCAGAATGATCTGCAAGCGCTCTTTGGCCACACTGGCCGTCTGTTTCTTCTCGCCCAACAGAAAGGACAGGAACGACATGGTTTACCTCCCCCCGAACAGGCGCTTGAGCAGGCCCGGCTTTTCCGCTTCGGTAAACCGCAGCGGCACATCTTCACCCAGGAATCGCTTGATCACATCCTTGTAGGCTTCGGACACATCGGTTTGCGCGAGGTGAATGGCCGGTACCCCCTGGTTGGAGGCGTTGAGGACCGTTTCCGATTCCGGAATCACGCCAATGAGCGGAATGCGCAGAATGTCTTGAATGTCCTCGAGCGAGAGCATTTGCCCGTCTTGCACGCGGCTGGGGTTGTAGCGCGTGATCAACAGGTGTTCTTTGATCGGGGTATCGCCTTCAATCGCCCGTTTGGTCTTGCTGCTGAGCATGCCCAAAATGCGGTCTGAGTCACGCACCGAAGAAACTTCCGGGTTCGTGACCACCAAGGCTTCATCGGCAAAGTGCATGGCCATCAAGGCACCGGTTTCAATGCCAGCGGGGGAATCACAGACGATGTACTGAAACCCCATTTCCTTGAGTTCGTTGAGCACCCGCTCCACACCCTCTTGAGTCAAGGCCTCTTTGTCGCGTGTTTGCGAAGCGGCCAGCACGTAAAGATTCTCGCACTGCTTGTCTTTGATGAGTGCCTGGTTGAGTGTGGCCTCGCCGTGAATGACATTGATGAAGTCATACACCACACGACGTTCGCAACCCATGATCAGGTCGAGGTTGCGCAAACCCACATCAAAATCGATCACCACGGTTTTGTGCCCGGACAAAGCCAACCCGGCGGAAAAACTCGCGCTGGTGGTGGTCTTGCCCACGCCTCCCTTACCCGATGTGACAACGACGATTTTGGTCATGAATAGCCTTGCGAATCGCAAAATTGATAACAGGCGATAGTTTACAACTTCTCCATGATCAGCCGGTCACCCTGCAGTCGTACTTGTGCCGCTTTTCCAGAGACCTCGGCAGGAAGCGGCACATCGCTGGTGCGGTAAACACCGGCGACCGCCACCAACTCTGCTTCCAGCGAGGTCGTGAAAATACGGGCCGACTCATCCCCCCGAGCGCCGGCAATGGCTTTGCCACGCAGCGGAGCGTAGACATGGATATGACCATCGGCCATGATCTCCGCGCCCGGATTGACCATGGCCAGCACCACCAAATCGCGTCCTCGGGCGTACACATGCTGGCCTGAGCGCAGGGGTTTGTCTACCACCAAGGCGCTAGTGTTCGCCGCGGGCACTTCGCGCACCACCTCCACCTCGCGCACCACCTCTTGCACCACGGTTTCGGTGCGGGGTCCCAACGTTTGGACGTCTTGGGCCTCAAAAAGCCCCGCTTGGGCGGCTGCTGCGCGATGATGGTCCTGTAAGCCCCGCACAGCCACGGGCAAGAGCTGGTGGGCGCGCAGCAGCAAACAGAGGGAGGCGAAATCCACCTCCGCTTGAGGGGCGTCAATTTGGCTCAGATCAATCACCACCGGGTCGTGATCAAAGAAACCGGGCGTCGCGCCCAAACGGCGCGCCACATCGGCTTGAACCGAGGCCAAATCGGCGGATTTCAACAAAAAGGACACCAAGCTGAGGCTGGCGCTTTTGATTTCATAGGTGTGGAACAGCGGTTCTTGGCTCATGTCGCGATCTTTGGGGGTGCGGGCGGATGCCCGAATGACAATAGGGGGCATTATCGACGGGTAAACTTACCCGCATGCAAATCCCCCCCCTTCGTTTCCACCGAGCTGCAGTGGCTTTGGCGGCGCTCGCCGGCGTCGCGGCTTGGGCGCAGAACGCCTCTACGCCCGACCTCGGAAGAGTCGAAATCACGGGGGATCGGCAAAACGAACTCCAGCAGCGGCGCGAGTCTACCGCCAGCAAAATCGTCATCGGCCGTGAGGAGCTCGAACGGCAAGGCGATTCCACCATCGGTGAAGTCCTCAAGCGCCTACCCGGCATCAGCATCGACGGCCCACCTGGGCGCTTTGGGGCTGTGCGCATGCGTGGCCTCAGTCGCGGCTACACCCAGATCTTGCTCGACGGCCAGCGCTTGCCCCCGGGCTTCTCCATCGAATCGCTCACCCCGGAAATGGTCGAGCGCATCGAAATCCTGCGCGCGCCAACTGCCGAGACCGGCGCGCAAGCCATTGCGGGCACCATCAACATCATCCTGCGCGAAGGCCAGCGCGGCATGCCCACCGACGTCAAGGCCACGCTCTCGGCACAGGGCGGGTATTACGCGCCCCAAGCCACCATGACGCGCAATGCGGTGGGCGAAGACTGGAGCGCCAATTACACCCTGGCATTCAATTCGTGGGCGGGGCCGGACCACAGCGAAACCGAAACCCGGCGCGAGACCCTCGACGCCCAAGGCCAACCGCTGCCCATGGCCACCGTGTTGCGTCAACGCCAGATCGACAGCCACTACCGCCGCGAAGGCATGAGTGCCAATGCCCGACTGCAAAAACGCCTGGGGCCAGGTGAGTCCCTCACGCTCTCGCCTTTTTTTGCGTTCTCACGCGGTGTCACCCAAGGCGACGTCAACCTTCTGCAAATCCAACCCCTTTCAGCGCAAAGCACCGCCACCACCCACAACGACAATCACTTTGGCGTGGGCCGCGTCTTGGGTCAGTGGCGGCAGCGGCTGGGTGCCGACAGCAACCTCGAGCACAAATTCAACATCGGAGGCTGGGACA